>MNZH01000067.1 GCA_001873515.1 Parcubacteria group bacterium CG2_30_45_37
TTACCGGCTTGCCTTGGCCCAACAATAGAAATTGCTTCTTTTTTAGCTAAAAATGGCTCTATTTGTATTTCTAACTGTCTTTTTATATACATATTATTCCTACTATTATTTATTATGATTATATTATAGCAGGGTTAAATTATTTGTCAAATAACATTAAATCCACTTTCCAAAGAAAACTGATTTTTAAAATAATTATTCACCAATATACTTTCCTACCTCTCCAACCTTAACAATTTCACTAGTTTTTCCATCTCTTCGCTTAACTTCCACTCCTCCCGCTTTTAGCGACTTCTCGCTTACCACCACGCGCCAGGGCAGGCCGATTAAATCCGCGTCCGCGAATTTTTCTCCGGCCGAAACATCGGCGCGGTCGTCATATAAAATTTCCGCGCCCTGTTTTAATAATTTTTCATAAACCTCCCCGGCTTGTTTATAAATTTTTTCTTCTTTGCCTAAAGCAATTAAGTGCGCTTTAAACGGCGCCACCGCTTCCGGCCAAATAATACCCTGCTCATCGTGATATCTTTCCACGATGGTGGCAATGGTCCGGTCAATGCCGATGCCGTAGCAACCCATATAATACAATTTTTCTTTGCCGTCTTTGTCCGTAAAATAAGCTTTCATTTTTTCGCTATAATGATAACCTAGCTGGAAAATATTGCCTACTTCTATGCCTTTGCCGGAGAGCAACTTTTCCCCCGACAGGCTTAAAAATCCCTGCTCCGCCAAGGCGATGTCGCCTTCCAAATTCGGCTGATAGTCTCTGTCTATGTTTATATTTAGTAAATCAACGTCTTTCTTGTTAGACCCGCCGTAAGCATTTTTTATGGTTCTTAGAGAATCGTCCGCTGCTACTAAAACTTCTTTATTAATCCCCACCGGGGAAATAAAACCTGGTTCGCTTTTTAGCTTTCTGATTTCCGCGTCCGTGGCGTGCCGCAATTCATTGGCTTTTGTCAGGTTTTTCAATTTAGTTTCATTAACATTTAAGTCGCCGCGGATAATGGCTAAAATGAATCTGTTTTTTTCATCAACAAACATCACGTCTTTAAGCTGTTGCCATAAAGGCAGTTTATGGAATTTCACGCCGTCGGCCATGGTGTTGCCGCGCGGCGCTTTTACCTCTTTTAGCTTTTCCTCCTGGTCGCTTAAATTCTTTTCTTCTTTTAAAAACTTGGCCACGTCTTCATGCGCGGCGTAAGCGCCGTCTTTAGTATAAAGAAAATAACTTTCACCCACTTGGCTTTCCACGATAAATTCATGGCAATACTCGCCGCCGATGTAGCCATTATCAGATTCCACTATCAGAGTATCCAGCCCCAGTCTTTTAAAAATACTGCAATAAACTTTTTTCATTTTCTCATACTCTTTTTTAAAATCCGCCTCGTCGGCATGAAAAGAGTAGCCGTCTTTCATTAAAAATTCCCGTAGGCGCAAAAGGCCGCCGCGCGCCTTTAATTCATCGCGGAATTTAGTGGAAAACTGATAAATTTGAAAAGGCAGGTCGCGAAAACTTATGTTAAATTTCTTAACCAAATCAACCATCATCTCTTCGGCCGTGCCGCCCAAGGCGAATTCCGAGCCGTTCCGGTCCTTAACTTTAGTTAGCTCAAAACTGACCGACTCGGTACGATTGGTCTGCCGCCATAATTCCAGGGGGTGCAAAACCGGCGCCAACATTTTTTGCGCTCCGCTCCTGTCCATTTCCTCTTCAATTATTTTCGCCACCTTATCGCGCGCCATCATGCCTAAAGGCAAATAAAAATACCGGCCGGCCGCTGATTCTCTGATAAATCCGGCTTGATGCAGATATTTATTGCTGGCGATTTTCAGGTCGCTGGAGACCGTCTTCATGGTCCGGCCGAATAACTTTGAGTATTTCATATATGAAGTTATTTTATTAAAATCTTGGCTAAGTGTCAATAAATTTTACTTAAACACCTGCGCGCTGAAAATTTGTATCTCCGTGTCTTTATCTTTATAGCAGCTCGGGCTAAGCCCGGCTTTCTGCGAGCAAAGCTGGCCCAAAAATTCTTCCAACGTCCAGCCGGTTTCCGTGGCCACCTGGGGCAAAAACACGCCGCTCCGGCCGCCCTTTCTAATAATCACCCCCTGCTTGCCTAATTCGATTTTTTTCCAGTCGTCAATCGCCTCCGGAGCCGACAGGACGCTTACTTCGTACTCCAGTTCATCTAATTCGCTTTTTTCCACCGGATTAAAACGCCCGTCTTCCGAACAGGCGGCCACGGCCATTTCCCGCACCACCTGCCACAGCGGTTCATCCGTCGGCACAATCTGACCGATGCAGCCGCGCAATTGCCCATTTTTAGTCAAGGTCACGAAGGCGCCCTGCTTTTGCTTTAACCTTTCATCGGTAACGTCAAACTCCGGCGCTTGGCCGGTCGTAACAAAACTCTCTACCGTCTCTTTGGCCATGGTTAGTAAAAGCTCTCGTTGTTCTCTATTTAACCCGCCGGCAGTTTGAATTTGAGCGAAAGCCACCGCCCCATAGCCCACCACCCGATTTTTATCGCCGATGCCGGAAACGTCGCCGCTATTTAAGTATTTTAAAACTTCAATTTTATCCCAGCCAGACAATCGCGCCAGCTCCAATAAAGTTTTAACCGCATCAATGCCGCACAGCACAGTTTGTTCGTTGGCTACGCCAGAATTCTCCACGCTTTCCACATATTTTTCCAACTCGTCAACTTTCCCGCTTTTAATTTTTTCCAAAGCGCCTCGGTCAATTTTATTGGCGTCCTCATGTTTAGGGTAATGCGACATGTCGGAAGAAACCACTACCACGTCATTTTCACCCAAATTATCTTTTAAGGCCTTGGCCAATTTTTTATAGCTATCGTCAGCTTTGTTGCCTAGCATTATGGGCACGATTTTAAAATTGCCAGCCAATACCACCTGTAAAAACGGAATCTCCACTTCTAAAACATGGTCCTGGCCATGAACCGAAGCGTCGTATTTTATCGCGCTATCGGCTTTTATTAGCTTATCAGCCAATTCTTTATCCACCGCCACCTGGCCCAAGGGCGTCTGCCAAACGTCGCTTGAGTCAATCGCCGCTCCGTCAAAATAGGCGGTATGAGAATTACCGATAAGCACGGCCGTATTTATTTTTACACCTTCAAGCAACTTAAAGGCGTAAGCCGCCACCTGACCGCTAAAATCATAGCCCGCGTGCGGCACTATGATGGCTTTAATTTCACCCGCCACCGGCGGCGTGGACGCTTGCTTTAAATAACCGTTAATTTGTTCGGTAATTTCCTCGGCTGCGGCCGGATAAAACTGCCCGGCCACGGCCGGCGGCCGGATTTCTTTCGGCATATCATTAGACGCCTGTTCAACCGAACAAGCGGTTAGAAATAAAATTATTATAAATACAAAAACCAATTTTCTCATATACAGGCTTTACTTTCCCCTAACCGCGCCTAAAATCTGCCTATGCACTTTGCCGTTGGAGGCGACAATTTCCGCCAGGCCTAAGCGCCAGTCGCGGCCGGAAAAATCCGTGACTTTGCCGCCGGCCTCGCGCACCAAGAGCGCGCCAGCCGCCACGTCCCAATCATGCGTGCCCGGCGCCACGAACGATTCCACCCGCCCGGCCGCCACATAAGAGAGCTCGATGGCCGCCGAACCCAGCGGCCGGCAATCCAGCTCGTTTAGTTTCTGTCGGCGCCAATAAGCCAAAGCTTTCTTGATGTTGGCGTCTTGCGGCCCATGACAAAAAGTATTTAAAACTTTGCCCTGAAAAATTTTAGAAACCGAAATTTTTCTGCCGTTTAATTCCGCTCCGCCGCCGGCTTCGGCCATAAAAATTTCTTCCAGCATAGGAACGTCGACCAGACCGAAAACCAACTCGCCTCTTTTGGCTAAAGCCAAAGAAATTGACCAGAGCGGATTATGCATGGAAAAATTAGTGGTACCGTCAATCGGGTCCAAGTACCAAGTGTACTCGGAATAATTTTTTTCTGCCGGCCGCTCCTCGGAAATAATGCCGTAGTCGGGAAAATGTTTAACCAGCTCGTTTATAATTATTTCTTGCGACATTAAATCGCACTTGGTCAAAATTTCATGGTGCGACTTTAGCATCACCTCGGCGCGATTAAATTTTTCGTATTCTTTAATTAATCGCTTGCCGACTTGTCTGACCGCGCTTAAAGCTACTTTTTTTATTGGCTGATTCATATGAGTTCTAATATTTTCAACTCCAGCTCATTAGTTTCATCATCCCAAACCGCGAAGCTGGCCTTATTGAACACGCCGCCCAAAGTTCCCGGATTGACCAGCGTCACGCCGTCCTTTTCTTTAATCCAAGGTTCATGAGTATGGCCATAAAAAACAATCCGGCAAGGCTTTATTTTCAAAACACTTTCTACGTACCAAGGTTCGTGGCATAACCCAATAGTTTTTCCGCCCAATTCAAAAACGCCAAACCGGCCCAAATATTTTATGTTTTTATATTTGCCGACTTCAGGCTCGTCGTATATTTCCAAGTTGCCGCGCACCAAATAAATAATTTTAAAACTTTTCGCCAGATACGCCAAAGTTTCGCTATTAACCACGTCGCCCGAGCAAATTGCGTTGGCAATGTCCTGGCCCCTGCCCCAATTAAAGCACTTTTCCAGATTGGCCAGATTATCGTGAATATCAGAAATTATTAAAAATTTCATAAATAAATCCCAAAACAAAAAGCAGGGACAAAAACCAAGCCACCGGCCTGGTCAATTTATTTTTAATCACCGAAACGACTTCCGGCTTGGCTTTAATCTTAAACATCAGCCAGATTAAAATTATGCCGGATAAGCCGCCCGTAACCGCGCCGGTTAAACTCACCACTTTAATTAAATTGTCCCAGCCGATTAAGTACAAACCATATGGCACAAAACAAGCCAGAAACCAGGCCAATTTATTATTCAACCCCAAATCCCATTGAAAAATTTCTTCCATGGCCTGGGCAAAAACAATATAGGAAGTAATAATGGCTAACAGCCCAAAAATCAGAGAAAAAGTCACAATGCCGTCAGACATTACCGCGGCTAAGCCCACCAAGGTGTCCGGCGTGGTAGCCGAGCCGGTAATGCCCAAAACCACTAAAACGAAAAGTGTCATTAAAACCGCAGGAATAAAAGTCCCCCAGGCGATGGCGCTTTTGATTTTATTTTTTTCGTAGGCCAATAAGCGGCAGATTTCCGGAACGGCCGCGCTACCGCCCACGGCGAAAAAAATCGGGCCATAAGGCAACAAGGCGTTAGGCCAATCAATTAACTGAAAATTGCTTAACTGAATATAGCCGAAGCCGCGCCAGGCGATCAAGCCAATGGCCAAAACCAAAAGCGAAGTTAAAACCAGTTCGGCGCCGGCCAGCATTTTTAAATCAAAAAAAGTTATCAAAGTTACCGTGGCAAACAAGGCGGTGGCGTAAATGAAAACTTCGCCGCCCCAATAAGGGCCTAGAAGTTGATGCAAAAAAATCCCGCCCACGATAATGTAAGCCAGGATTGAGCCGTAGACGCCGACGATTTCCACTGCCGAAGTAAAAATTTTACCGCCATAACCGATATACCAGCCAATCAAGCCGGGTAAGCGGCGCTTTTCCTTAGTTGATAAAATCGCTTCGGCGAAAAGCAGCTGCAGATAATACTGAATCGCGGCCAAACCGGCCATGAAAATAAAAAGCGGGATTACGCCCGATTTATTGACAACATAAGGAATGGTGAATAAACCCACGCCAATAATCGTGCCCATCAAAGTGACGATTGCCAGCAAATAATTTTTTGTCATATTGCGTACAGGCTTATTTTCTCAAATTTATCTCGTAATTAATCTGCTCAATTTTTCTTAAATTGCCTTTGGCCTGGTCGTACTTGGTGCGCAAATAGCCGGTCATATCAAATTCCACTAATTCGGACATAATTTCATCAATCATGTTTTTTATTTTCGCCACCTCTTTATATTTGCCTTGAGCGGCCCGGTTAACCGCCTGGCGCACTAATTCGCCGGTCAGGTCGCAGATGCCCGATAAATAACTTTCCGCGTTTATCTCTAGCCCTTTAATCGCCTCGACTTTTTCTCCGCTGGTTAATTTGTAAAACATTTTCGCTTCAACATATTCTTCCGCTCCGGCTTTATAAGCGCCTTCTTGAGCCAGCCTGGTGTAGCCGAATTTTTTTTCCAGCTTAATTAAAATTTTCTCTATCTCGGCCAAAGACTGACCGGCTTTTTTATCATCCCCGCGGTGCAGGGAAAAAATTACTCTTTTGGAATCATATAACACCACGTTAGACAAGCTGATAATCTGGCGCCGCTCGCTTTCATGCGCTACATACTCCCCCCTTAATTTCTCTATGAATTTTTTATTAATCATAAATTATTGCCCCCTTTAATAAAGGGGGTTAGGGGGATTTACATATTCCACCTTAAAAATCCCCCGCCCTTGCGGGCAACCCCTTTGTTAAAGGGGTTATTTTAATTAATTATTCCGCCACTCTAAGGACCTCGTCCACGCTGGTGATGCCGTCCAGGGCTTTTAACAGCCCGTCCTGCACCATGGTAATCATGCCGTGCTTTTTGGCGTTATCGCGCATGTCGTATTCGCTGGCCTGGCTGCCTAAAATTAATTTTTCAATTTCCGGATTCATGGTCATGACTTCATAAATGCCGATCCGGCCTTTGTAGCCGATGCCTTGGCAAACGTCGCAGCCTTGGCCTTCGAAAAATTTTAATTTATCAAAATTAAGGTTTTTCTTGTCTGCCTCGGCCAGCTGGTTTAAAGCTTCTTTTACCCGCTTCATAGTCTCGTCGTCAAGCTTGGCCTCCTGTTTGCAGCGCGCGCAAATTTTTCTCACCAATCTTTGGCCGATCATGGCGTTTAGGGCTGGCGCTAAAAGGTACGGCTTGGCGCCCATGGACAGAAATCTGGGCACCGTGCCGGCGGCATCGTTAGTATGGATAGTGGACAAAACCAAATGGCCGGTCAAAGCCGCCTGGATGGCGATTTCCGCGGTTTCCAAATCGCGGATTTCTCCAACCATGATAATGTCCGGGTCCTGGCGGACGATCGAGCGCAAGCCTTGGGCGAAAGTGTAATTTTTACCGGTTTGGGTCTGGTTAACTCCGGCCAGCTGATATTCAATCGGGTCCTCAATGGTTATAATCTTGGTTTGCTGATTATTTAATTTCTTCAAAATCGCGTAGAGCGTGGTGGTTTTGCCCGAACCGGTCGGACCGGTGGCGATAATCATGCCGTTAGGCCGCTCGACTTCGCGTTTAAGCTGCTCAAAAGCGCGATCGCGGATGCCCAAGTCGGTAAATTCCAGCCCGACGGCGCCGAACCTTAAAAGCCTCATGGCCACGCTTTCGCCGAAGTTGGTGGGCAGGAAAGAGACTCTGATGTCAATCCGGTCGTCACGCAAAAAAATTGACAGGCGGCCGTCCTGCGGCTTGTCGGTAACGTTAATTTTCACTCCGGCCAACAGTTTCATGCGCGAAATTATTTTTTCCCACAATGATTTATCCACGCTGGCGACGTCATGCAAAACCCCGTCCACCCGGAACCTGACCTTAATGTCCTTCTCCTCGGCTTCAATGTGGATGTCGGAAGAATCGGATTTAACGGCCGCGGCCATAATCATCGTGACTATTTCCGTGACCTGCGCCCGATTAATTTCTCCCTGCAAATCCTTGAAGCTGGACAATTTTTTCCCGTATTTATTTAACTCCTCTTCGGTAATTTTTACGCCCCTGACCACCTCCCTGGCCTTAGGGATGGTTTTATACATTTTCAGGCCGTAAGCCAGGCTATTGGCGCTGATTAAATAAGTATCAACGGAACAAAAATATTTTTCTCCCAGCCGTTTGGCCAAAGCCAAAACCTCTTCCGCTCGCGGCTCAAGGCTGGCTAAGCGGATATTTTCGCCATTATAGAAAAAGCAAATGGCTTTAAGTTCTCCCGCCTCCTTTTCGTCAATTAAAACCAGAGCTTCCGGGCTAATGGGAAAACCCGCTAAATCAACGTAAGAGAGCCCGGCGCTATCCGCCGCCTGCTTGGTCAGCCGTTCCAGTTCTTTAACCTTGATTTTTTTAGACTGGCTGGCAAACTTGGCCGTGGCGCTGTCGTCAGCGCCGGTTTGACCAGCCGCATCGCTGATTAAGTCTTCAATTGATTGGTTATTTGGCATAAATAAATTTTAATTTGACGCTGGGCACAGGGGCTGAACGCGAACATCTTGTTTTAAATTATTTTGTTCTTGAAATAATGTTGGCTGGTTGTTATATTTTTTAATTCTATTTATTATTATATTATAATAATCTTTATTTACTTCAAAGCCAATATATTTTCTATTATTTTTTAAACAAGCAATGACAGTCGTCCCCGTTCCCATAAATGGATCAAAAACAATTCCATTTTTTGGACAACTAGCCCTTACCATTCTTTCAATTATTTCCAATGGTTTTTGCGTAGGATGTTTTTCTCTCTCTGGATCTTGAGCATGAATTCTTGAAGTGCTCCACAAATCTTTTGGATTATAACCCATCTCCAGCCATTTTTTACCAATGAAAATAGATCTAGTCCTGACCTTTTTAGTTTCCTCGTCATAGGGAATTCTAATATTGTCTAGATTAAAATAATAATCATTATTTTTTACAAAAAAACCTATATTATCATGAACTGAAGAATATTTTCTCGTTGAGCCCCCCATGCTGGGAACTCGCCTGTCCCAGATAATTTCATTAACCATTCTTAGTTTCTTTTTTATATAAACAAATATCTCCGGTGAATATTGCCAGCTTAAAAAAATATAAAAACTTCCAGAATTTTTTAATTTTGGCAAAACAGCATCTATCCATTTATAAGTCCAATCTAAATATTCGTCAGAAGATTTTTGATCAGAATCATTGCCATAATCCTTGCCCAAACAATAAGGTGGATCTGTTAATATTAAATCAATAGAATTATCTTCTATTTTATCAATTCCCAATAAAATATCTTCGTTAAAAATTTTATTCATATTTACTTCAAAATAATACTTTTTGATTTTTCTTTTAACATTTTCAAAAACTCATCTCAAGTTCTATATACTTTGTCGTGTCTATACGCGGCTTGTATTTTATCATTTCTTGGATTCACATAGATCGGCAAAAATTGTGGTGAGAAAACTTCTAAATAATCTTTAACAAAACTTATTTTTATATTTTCAAATTTAATACCAAAACAAGCATATATTAAAGTGTAATTTTTATTAACGCTGTATTGAAAATAAAGTTTTTCTACTGCAGAAATATCATTTTTATTTTCTTTGCCTTCAATATTATGAATTTTTACATTTATAAAATAACTTTTGCCTTTATAAATTATTTCACAATCGTGTAGCGAAGTATCTGGGAAATCAAAATTAACTTCATCTAAACCAAGTTTCTTAGCATTAAACTTTGTTTGTTGTGTAATAACCTGCTCAACTAACCAACTTACGGATCTAGTGTGTGCCTTAAGTCCATAAGGCAAAATTTTGCTATCGGTAATATCAAAACTTGGCAGTATTAACAGCAACTTTAGATAAATATCTTTTATAAATTCCAAATCTTTTTTAATTTTTTTAATTTCATTATTCATGTATATAATTATACCCTATTATTATTATAATAAAAAGCCGTTTATTCATCTAAAACGCCGATTTTCCAAACATTCTTTTCTAAAAAAGCTTCAATGGTTTGCCGATTGGCTTTATTTATAAGATTTGAATGTGAAAGTTTATTCTGCTTGCCGTAGTCGGCCAAAGTAATAATCTTTTTACCCTCTAAGTAGGCCAGACGCTTATGATAGCCATTGGTAAGCGCCTTACCCACGATTTCTTCCATAATAATAGTCGCGCTATTTTTATCAAATTCATTGAACGCTTCATAGTATTTTTTTCTGTCAATAAATTTTATATTTATAGGCACGAATCCTTCTCGGATTAATATATAATTATTGATAACGCGCCCAATACGACCGTTGCCATCACAAAATGGATGAGTATATTCAAAAGTGAGATGTAATTTCGCTATACGTTTGATAATATTTTCCTGGCTGGCGGCGTTATACTCTATCAACATTTTTTCAAGACGACCTACCACCTCTTTTGGGTCAGGGGCGATATGACTGCCAACCCGGACGAATTCATTATCTTTTCTAAACCGCCCGGCAATATCATCACTAATATTTGAAATCAACATTTTATGAAGCAATAAAATTACGGGCAGCGTAAGCTCTTGTTCTTTAGCTCTTTTGTCTATATATGAAACAACTCGCGCCAGGTTCTTAGTTTCAAAAATTTCTCGTTCAGTAATATATCTATCCAAATCAATTTGCAGAAGTATTTTTTCTGTTTCTTCAAGCGTAAGCGCGCTATTTTCTATAGCGTTTGAGTTATAAACTTGCTCGGCAACTTCAGTTTCAGAGATAAGCTTAATAAGAGCGTCTTTACCCATAGACGCTTTATAGTATCTTTCTCTAAGAGAGCTTATTTTATTGTAAGCATTGAGTATTTTTGTCATATATCATTATTATACATTATTATACATTTTTTCATTGTTTTGTCAACATAATCGTGAAAATATAATAAAAATTACCACTTTTTCACCGTTTTAACTTAATTTTCCAAAAACGCCTTATAAGCTAAATAAACGCAAAAAACATCAGCTTTGGACGAAATCTCCAACGGCGCGTGCATATTAAATAAAGGTACGCCCGCGTCGATTACTTCTAGGTTGCGGTTGGCTAAATATTTAGCGATCGTACCGCCGCCGCCTTTATCAATTTTGCCCATGCCGCCAGACAACTGATAAATTATGCTTTTATTTTTATTAAACAGCGTCATCAATTCACGCAAAAATTCACCCGAAGCATCGGATGTCCCCAGTTTGCCTCCATGGCCGGTATATTTTTCTATGGCTAGGCCAAAACCTAAGCGGCAAGTATTGCGAACATCAAAGGCGTCTTTGTAATCAGGATCCAATCCAGCCGTAACATCAGCGCTGATCGCCCGGCTCTTAGAGAAAATTTTATAAACCTGATCAAGGTCATCTTCTCCGTCAACCAACTCTGATAAATCAGAAACAAAAGTCTCTAAAAAATTTGAATTAACGCTCGTATTGCCGGTTGAACCGATTTCTTCCCGATCCACCATGGCTATAATTTGTGTCTTATCACCTACTCTTGAATCAAGGGCTCCCGTTAATGCCGTATAGGCGCAAACTAGGTCATCCTGCCCAAAAGCCGAAATCAAACTGCGGTCAAAACCCAGGTCTCTGGCCTTTTCGCAGGGCACAGCTCTAAGTTCAGCGCTGGCTAAATCAACTTCTTTAATGCCATATTCGTTCCATAAATACTCTAAAACCGCCAATTTAACTTTTTCTTTTATTTTTTCATCTTTAACCGGGATTGAACCAACCACTAAATTTAATTCTTCGCCTAATACTTCTTTTGATTTCACTCTTGAATCGGTCGCGCCATGGCGGTCCACATGGGGAAGCAAATCCGTAATCATAAAAACCGGATCGCTGTCTTTTTCGCCAATATTAATTTCCACCTTTTTGCCGTTTTCTAAATAAACCTGGCCGCGCAAAGCTAAAGCAATCGTCGGCCACTGATATTTTTTAATGCCGCCATAATAATGAGTCTTTAAAAAAGCCAAATTTTCATCTTCATATAAAGGCATAACCTTTAAATCCAAGTGCGGCGAATCAATATGGGGCATAAGCATATTAAAGCCTTGAGCCAACGGCTTTTTCCCGACTTTAGCTAAAAATAAATTCTTACCGCGATTGACCGCATAAACTTTATCACCGGCTTTAAGAGATTTTACCCCGGCCATATCTTTAAATCCGGCTTGTTTAGCCAATTCAATACTAGCAGCCACGGCTTCGCGCTCGGTTTTTGATTGATTCAAAAACTTTTTATACCCTTCGGAAAATTTAAAGGCTGATTGTTTAGTTTTATCATCCCAAACCTCCCAGGCATTTCTTTTTTGCAGAGTTAACTTTTTTTCCAAATTTTTATAATTTGTTTTTGGCATATGGTTGTAATTATTAATTTATAATTTTCACCCCGTGAAATAGCTTGCCCTGTGGAATTTGCTTCGCAACCCGTAGGGATTCCACAGGGCGAGCTACGGCGAAGCCGTATTTCACCGGGTGAATCAATATAAAAATCAATTTCGCTTCTGATTCCGAATTCATTTTTAAAATAAATTCCCGGTTCAATGGTATAACCGACATTAATTGGAATTGGCAGCCTGCCTTTACGATTGATTCTCACTCTTCGACCATGAGGGTTGGCAAAACCGAGCGAGTGCCCGGTGCCGTGTAAAAATCTATCGCGCTGGCCGTGCTTTTCTAAATAACTTCTCACTACCGAGTCCGCTTCTTTCCCCAACGGCACTGTTTTATTTTTTAAACTATTTTTAAAAAAATCAATTGCCTTGTCTCTTGCCTGAGCCACCAGTTTAAATGCTTGCGCGTACTCCCGCGGCAGCTTTCTGCCATAATACATCATCCAAGTAATATCCGCAAATGGCGCGCCCTTTTTGGCTAATCTTGCCCAAATGTCAATCATTATCAAATCGCCTTTTTTCAACTTCCGTGGCTGTTCGGCGTAATAGTGAACCTGGGACGTATTTTTACTAAAAGCCACAATTGATTTCTGCTTATCGGATATTAAACGATGTTTTTTATACTGCTGTTTTATAAACTGCCTAATTGCCACGTCCGTAGTCTCAGGTTTATTCTTTATATATTCAATCACTTCGATTAATATCCTATTAAGCAAGTTCGCGGCTCGCTTATGTTGTTTAATTTGCGTCATAGTCCAGGACATATGTTTTGCCCGGCTTTGGAAAATTGTTTTTATCGCGCCTACGAAATTGTAGCGACTAGCGGGAGCCCAAATTTCGGAGAAGCTTTGGAAAAATAATTTCCCGAGCCTAATTATTTACCATCTCCCGCTGGCGCCGCCGCCGCCCGACATGCCGCCGCCGAAGCCGCCGAAGCCGCCGCTTGAGCCGCCGCGGCCGCCGCCGATCCACCAGGGAATATGGCCGCTTGATTTGCCGGCTTGATATTTTTTGGAAACGATAAAATCAAACAGCAGGCCCAGAGGAATTAAAACGCCCAAAGAAATTACGCCGAAAAAGATAAAACCTTTAATCACGCCGACGATGCCGCCGACAACTGCGCCGACGATGCCGCCGGCCCACCAGGATTTGCTTCGGCCCAAAATACTGGCCAGCCAAACGAAGATAAAAACACCGAACCAAACCATCTCCAGGGGATTAAAGCCATTGTCAGTTTTCTTCTGGCTTTCGCCGGGAACGTATTCGCCTTTGGTAGCAGCCATGATTTGACTGACTGCTCCGTCCAGCCCGCCGTAATAATCATTGTTTCTAAAAGCCGGTTTCATTGCCTGGTTAATAATCCAATTGGACTGCGCGTCGGTCAAAGCGCCCTCCAGGCCATAACCCACCTCAATTTTCATCTGCCTGTCTTCCATGGCCACTAGCACCAAAACGCCGTTGTCATTTCCCTGTTTGCCGATTCGCCAATCTTCAAACAGCTTAACCGCGAAATTTTCAATCGTCTCGTCCTGCAAATTCGGAATAATCGCCACGGCAACTTCATTGCTGGTTTCTTTTTCAAACTGAACCAGCTTATTTTCCAGCGCCTGTTTTTGCTCGGTCGTCAGCGTATTAGTATAATCATTAACAAAACCGCTGGGCTGGCCAGGATTGTAGTAAGCCAGCGCGGGCAAAGCAAAGAAAAACAATAAAATTGTAATTATTCTTTTCATGAATTCGTTCTAATCCGCTATTAATTCACTTTTAGAACTTTACTTCCGGCGCGTTTTCCGCTCCAGCCGCGGCTTCAAAATAATTTTTTTCGCCAAAACCGAACCTGGCAGCGAACCAGCTGGCCGGGATCCGCTTTACCATCAAATTGAAATCGCGCGACAGGTCATTAAATCGTTTTCTTTCCACGCTAATTCTGTTTTCCGTGCCTTCCAGTTGCGCCATCAAAGTCTGGACGGTTTCAATTGATTTTAACTGCGGATAATTTTCCATTATCACCAATAACCGCGCCAAAGCGCCTTCCACCTGGGTGGCGGCTTCAGCTTTTTCGTTCACGGTTTGCGCGCCGGCGTAGCGGGTGCGCGCTTCGGCCAAATCGCCGAAAACTTTCTGCTCCTGCGCCATGGCGCCCTGAACTGAATTGACCAGATTAGGAATTAAATCAAACCGCCTTTGGTATTGGGTTTCCACCTGCGCCCATTGGTTATCCACGTTTTCGTTACCCGTCACCATCTTGTTATAAATTCCCCAGGCGTAAAGCCCGATGACGGCTACAACCACCGCCAAAATAATTAACGTTTTTTTCATAAAATTTTATTATTTATTTAATAAATTAAATTTCATTTTTTTTCCTCTGGCCTTAGTGGCGTAATGGCCGGTCAAGATTAAAGCCAGATTTATTATTTTCTCCTGATTTTTTTCCTCGCCTAATTTCAGCTCGCTCATTTTTAATTCTTCCGGCACATCCAACTCCCGCGCTTCCTTCTTATTTCTAATTTCTAACTTCTTCCCTCTTATTAAGCTGGTCGGCCCGTTTTCCTCGGCTAACTCAATCATCAAATCTCCGCTCCGCGCCAGACTTTCCAAACTTTCATTGTCTTTTTTATCCCTGCCCACGACCATTATTATATATTCTCCGCTTTCATTTTTCAACCAGAATACCCGGCCATTTTTCAATAGTTCAATATCATTGCCGTCGCAGTCCGGCCAATATTCCAAAATTTTTAACAACTTCTCCGAAAACGCCGGGTCGGTTAACAAGCAGCCGCCGCCCGGACTGGCGTATTCTTTGATGCCGTATTTTTTCACCAATTCCAGCTGTCGCCGGCGCGCTCGGCCCCTAATATCCAATAGTCTTCCGCGATTCACTTTACCGGCTTTTTCCAAATCCGATTCTGCTAAAAGTTTAGCCGAGAGCGGCCTGATTAATCTGCCTTTTAGGCCGGAAATCTTTTCCACCAACTTCAAAGCTTCTATGTTCTGCGACATGGGCCGCTCGCCCAAAACTTCACCGGTGGCCACCAAGTCGTATTTACCCCCTCTCCTTTCCAAGGAGAGGGTCGGGGTGAGGTATCCTGCCGCTTTTTTTAGCATCAACGCGTGGCAGTCAATGCAGGGATTCATGTTTTTGCCGTAGCCATGCGCCGGATTTTTCACCATAGCCAGATGCTCGTCGGAAAAATCAATTTCAATCAATTCAACGCCCAATTGCTCGACCGCTTTTTTGGCCTTGGCCGTACCGAAAAAACAGCTCTTAAAGCTTAAACCCGTAACTTCCACGCTCTGCTCCATTAAAATCCGCGCCGCCAGCAGGGAGTCCAGCCCGCCTGATAATAGCACTAACGCTTTAATCATATAAATCTATTTAAATCCAATCACTTGCCAACCGTATTTCCCGACATCTTCTTCGGAAAACATCTTTAAATCTTTAGTCTTTAAAACATAACTGTATCAAGTACCGGACAGGCTACGCCCGCAATGACAATATTAAATCTTTTTTATACCCAATTTCACAATTTCTCCGTTCATCTTAATTTCTTCACCCTCAACTTTATTTTCCTCCATTTTCTCGCTCAAAGTATCTTTCTTCAACTCCTCCGCCATTTCAGCAAATACTTTTTTCACTAATTCACTATCGCTCTGCCATGATAAAACGATTTTATCTTTAATAGTAAGACCGGCATTTTTGCGCATGGCATTAACCGAGCGCACAATTTCCCGTTTTAGCCCTTCCAGCTTCAGCTCATCAGTCATCTCTGTATTCAATTTTACTTCCACCTCACCTTCG
>MNZH01000072.1 GCA_001873515.1 Parcubacteria group bacterium CG2_30_45_37
TTTAGTGGTTCAGGTGAACGGCAAAGTGCGCGAGACTATTGAAGTTTCGGCTGATATTAGCGAAGAAGAAGCGAAAAAGTTAGCTCTGTCGAGCGAGAAAATTAAAAAATGGATAGAGAATAAAGAAGTTGTAAAAATAATTTTTGTTAAGGGCAAGCTGGTTAATATTGTCGTAAAATAATATATTTTTAAAAACACGCCTCTTTAAAATAGAAGTGTGTTTTTTATTTAAATTATTTTTTTATTTATAAATTCGTCATCAGCCAAGCGCCGTCAGGCTGTTTTTCGACATAAAAATGCAGCGGTATATCGTAGCCGCCCAGGGAGAAATGAGCCGTGGTGGAATAAGTTTTTTTCGTGTCGGTCTGGCCGGTCAGTTTGGCGCCGGACAAGATGTTGGCCAGCAGCAGCCGGCTGTCCGCGTTTAGGGCCGACAGGGTGTAGGTAACGGCTGGTCGCAGGGAAGAAGTAAAATATGATTGGGTTTTTGACGCGTCATTATTTCTGACAGCCGCGGCGGCTTGCTCTAGCAGGGACTGCTGGCTGGAAGCCGGCGGATTTGTTTTGGGCGAGACCACGGATGAATCGGCGGTTTTCGGAAGCTCCAGCTGTCCGGCGGGTATTGGCGCTAAATCGGCGTTGGTAATGCCCAAAGCCAGCCGTTTCATCACGTTCAGGGCGTCGTTGGGCCGCCCTAGATAATATTTTTGTCCGTCCATCGGACTCACATAATAAGCTTCTCCGGCGGATTGAACGCGCAGGATGATTCTGCCCCTGACTCTGGCGGTTAAATTTTTGTCAGATGATATTTTATTAAAATCAGTGTTGTTGATGCCCAAGCTTAACCGGCGCATGATGGCAAAAGCATCATCGGGACTGCCTAAAAAGTATCGTTTGCCGTCGGCTGGGTTGACATACCAAGCCTCTCCGGCCGACTCTACCTGCAAAAGAATTCTGCCGGAAAGCCTTTGCGCCAAATTTAATTCGGCCGAGGCAAGATTGCCGGCCAGCAAGGCAATAATAACAATTAGAATTATTTTTAGCTTCATTTAGACTAAATTAAAAAGATTTGTTATAATATAACCATGAGTAAAAGAAATAAAATTATCGTTTTTATTGTTATTTTGTTAATCTTATTAGTGCTGATTTTTGTAATCTCTCCAAAAGCTTTGGCTAATTGGCGCTGGCGCCAGACGGCTCAAGCGGTCGGCGGCCTGCCTTA
The DNA here is from genome assembly GCA_001873515.1 of Parcubacteria group bacterium CG2_30_45_37. Classification (GTDB taxonomy): domain Bacteria; phylum Patescibacteriota; class Patescibacteriia; order Patescibacteriales; family GWC2-42-12; genus CG2-30-45-37. The sequence goes on from MNZH01000072.1 coordinate 1,223, forward strand.
TCAGATTGGATTGACCAAGGTGGCGATTATTCAGTGTATCACCACCGGCAATCCGCCGATTTGCGCTGGCGGACCCTTGTGCGCCACTCTTGATGTGGCCAGGTGTACGGCTTATTCTGAAGTTAACGGCACGCCGTCCGGCGGCATGGGCGCGAACGCGCTTTTTCTAAATACGGCGATCGCCCAAGCCGGCTTAACTCCGGGCGGACAGTTAATCGCCGGCGGCCTGTCACCCGTACTCATGGACCAGGGGGTTTTGGCTTCAGCCGGTGGCTGCTACGGCTGCGTGGCTAAACAGGGGCTGGCCGATAAGATTTTCGCCTGGCTGGATAAATTCATTATAGCAGGGTTTAAGGGCAAATAAAATTATGGACTTGTTGGAGCAAACGAAAAATTTGTGTCGTCTTTATGACATCAAGCCTGTCCGTTCACGCGGGCAGATTTTTTTAATTAAGGAAAAAATTCATGATGACGTAGTGGCGGCGGCTGATTTGCGGCCTGACGATTTTATTTTGGAAGTCGGGCCGGGCTTGGGGTTTTTAACCGCCAAGCTGGCGGCCAGAGCCAAGCGGGTGGTGGCCGTGGAAATTGATAAAAAATTGGTGGAGGCGCTAAAGGCTGGATTGGTGGCGAAAAATATAAAAAACGTGGAAGTGATAAACGAGAACGTGCTGGAAATAAAAATACAACCCCCCTTATTTCCCCCTTATCAGGGGGGAGGGTATAAAATCGCGGCCAATCTTCCGTACAATATAACTTCCATTTTTTTGCGCAAATTTTTGGAGGCGGGAAACAAGCCGGAGCTCATGGTGCTGATGCTGCAAAAAGAAGTGGCCGAGCGAATAACCGCCGAGCCTGGCGAAATGAGTTTGCTGGCTGTGTCCGTGCAGTTCTATGCCAGGCCGGAAATAATTGAAATTGTGCCTAAAAAATGTTTTTGGCCAGAACCGGAGGTGGATTCGGCGATCGTAAAAATAACCCCCCTTAATCCCCGCTTGTCAGGTGGGAGAGAAAGAGAGAGGGAGTTCTTTCGGCTGGTGAAATTCGGCTTCAGCGCCAGGCGGAAAATGCTGAAGAATAACTTAGCCGCCGGCTTAAGAATCGGTCAAGCCGAGGCGGCGGCTAAAATAAAACAAGCCGGTTTTAATGAAAAAATCAGGGCGCAGGAGCTGGCGGTTGCTGATTGGTTAAAACTATTTAACCTTTTTAAATAAACATGCTATAATAATTTTATGAAAGAAATAAAAAACATTGATAAAGCGTCTTTGGCGAAAGTTACCGCCCTGATTTATGGTTTTATCGGATTTTTTATGGCTTTAATCGTGGCCATTGCCACCATGACTAACATTATCACGAATCGTGATTTTCAAGGTTCGGTGATTTTAGTAACCCTATTTAACATTGGCGCCGGCCTGCTCTTAGGAATTATAACCGCTTTTTTCACCGCGGCCATCGGTTGGGTCTTCGGCTTCATTTCGGCCGGCATCTATAATTGGTTTGCCAAAAAAATGGGCGGAGTGAAAATTGAATTAATTGAAGTTGCGGATGAAAAACAGCCAGCGAATAACCCGCCGGCAAATAATAATCAGACTTTATGATTTCAATTAACGACGGCAAAGATTTGCTGTACGTCATTATTTCTCTTTGCGTTTTGCTGTTCACGATTTTTTCTTGCTGGGCGATTTATTATTTAGCCAGGATTCTCCAGCAGATGTTTAAGGTAATCAAAGAAGCGAGTAATTTGCTTAATAAATTTGAAGAGTTGATGAAATCTTTAAAGGAAAAGATTGAACATGGCGCGTCGTATCTGCCTCTGATAATGGAAGGGGTTAAAAAATTGGTAGAGCTAATGAAAAAGCGGGCGGAAAAAAAGAAAAGAAATAAAAAGTCAGAATAAAATATTTAGAATTTTAAA
>MNZH01000011.1 GCA_001873515.1 Parcubacteria group bacterium CG2_30_45_37
TTGTGAAATGTATTGTTCGTGAGATTGCTTCGTCGCTAATGCTCCTCGCAATGACAATAAGGATATGTCGATTAAAGTAAAAGTTTATAATCAGCAAGCAGAAGCAATCGGAGAAATGGAACTTTCGCCAAAAGTTTTTGGCGTGAAGGCCAACGCGGCGCTGGTGCATCAGGCCGTGGTGACGCAAATGGCCAATGAGAGAAAAGTGATCGCTCATACTAAAGACCGAGGCGAAGTGCGCGGCGGCGGACGCAAACCCTGGAAGCAGAAAGGCACGGGCCGGGCGCGCGCCGGCTCCAGCCGGTCGCCGATTTGGATTGGCGGCGGCGTGACGTTCGGGCCGAGAAACGACCGCAATTTTAAAATGAGGATTAATAAAAAAATGAAACAGCAGGCCATATTGATGGCGTTATCCGACAAAGTTGCCAGTAACTGTTTGGTAGTTTTAGATAAACTGGAAATGGCGGAGTTTAAAACTAAAAAATTTAAAGGCATAATGGAGAAATTGGAAAATCAGCTGAAAAAATCAGAGGATAAAAAGCGCAGCCTATTAATTATTGTTGATAAGGCTGATGAAAAGTTAAATTATTCAGCCAGAAATTTGGTTGGCGTCAAGCTGATAAATTTGGATAATATAAATTTAGTTGATTTGTTAAAATATAAAGATTTAATTTTAACTAAAGCGACGGTTGAAAAATTAGAAGAAAGATATAAATAAAAGTTTTCTGTCATTGCGAGCGACTGCAAGGAGCGAAGCAATCTAACGGACAATTAGCTAAGTTAATAGTTCGTGAGATTGCTTCGTCGCTGGCGCTCCTCGCAATGACAATAGAGTTTATGGCGTTATTTGGTAAAAAAACCCCCTCGACAAGCTCGGGGCAAGTGAAAAAAGAAGCGGCTAAAAGCATGAAAGAGCTGTATGGCGCCGCGGCCGCTGGCCAAGCCAAAGAAGTGAAAAAAGGCGAAACCAGGGCGGCTTACGGCAACGCTTATAAAATTTTAGCCAAACCATTGGTTACGGAAAAAGTCAGCAATTTGGGCGCTTTGAATAAATATGTTTTCGCCGTGGCCCCAAAGACCAATAAAATTGAAGTGGCTAAAGCCGTTAAGGAAATTTATGGCGTTAAACCGGTGAGGGTTAACATGATAAAGATGGCAGGCAAGCAGGCGCGCTACGGCCGAATCATCGGGCGTCGCAAAGACTGGAAAAAGGCCATTATCACCTTGCCCTCCGGCCAATCAATCAAGATCTACGAAGGCGTATAAATAATATGGGAATAAAAATAGTAAAACCTACGTCACCGGGCCGGCGGTCAGCCACCTTTGATGATTTTTCCGATATTACCAAAACCCAACCGGAAAAAAGTTTGATTATAATCAGAAAAATCCAAGCCGGCCGGAATAACCAGGGAAAAATCACCGTGCGCCATCAAGGCGGCGGCGTTAAAAGATATATCCGCCAGATTGATTTCTTCAGGGATAAGTTTGACGTACCGGGGAAAATTATGTCGGTAGAATACGACCCGAATCGCGGCGCCCGCATCGGCTTAGTGTATTATCAGGATGGCGCCAAGAGATATATTGTTATGCCGATTGGCTTAAAGGTGGGCGAGGTAATTTTAAGCTCCCAAAAGCCGATTGAAATAAAGGCGGGCAACGCCCTGCCGATCAAGTTCATTCCTCCGGGCGTGGCCGTGTACAATATAGAATTGGAGCCGGGCCGCGGCGGTAAAATCGCCCGCGCCGCCGGCAATTTGGTTTACGTCATGGGAGTTGAAGGCAATTACGCTCAGCTAAAAATGCCCTCGGGAGAAATCAGGTTGGTAAATAAAGACTGCCTCTCGACCGTCGGCCAAGTAAGCAATCCGGATTACCGGCATATCACCATCGGCCGAGCCGGCCGGCAGAGGCTTTTGGGCATCAGGCCGACCGTTAGAGGCACGGCGCAAAATCCGGTTGATCATCCGCATGGCGGCGGCGAGGGCAACCAGCCGATTGGCTTAAAACACCCGAAGACTAAATGGGGCAAACCGGCGCTGGGAGTGAAAACCAGAAAAGGCAATAAAAAATCAAACAGATTAATAATTCAGAGAAGAAAGAAATAATTTATAATATATGTCCAGAAGCTTAAAAAAAGGACCGTACGTTAACGAAAGATTATTGAAGAAAATCAAGGCGCTCAAGCCCGGCGACAGAACCATTATTAAGGTTTGGGACCGGGCCGCTACCATTACTCCGGAAATGGTGGGCGTGACTATCGGCGTGCATAACGGCAAGCAGCATCTGCCGGTGTTTATCGTGGAAAATATGGTGGGCCATAAGCTGGGCGAATTCGCGCCGACCAGAAAATTTATTAGCCATGGCGGCAAAATGGCCAAAGACCAAGCCGCGGCCGAGTCCGCCACCGCCGCTCCGGCGCCGGCGCCGACAGCGAAAACGAATAATAAATAACCTTTAAATTTTAACTTGATAAAATAGATATGGAAGTTAAAGCCAAAGCAAAATTTATCAGAATGTCTCCGACTAAAATCAGGCTGGTAGCCAATCTGATTAAGAAATTGCCGGCGGCGAAAGCGCTGGACCAGCTCGCTTTTTCGGGTAAGCGCGCGGCCGGGCCGGTGGTTAAACTGATTAAGTCGGCCTTGGCTAACGCCGAGCATAATTTTGAATTGGCCAAAGACAACTTATTTATAAAAGAAATTACGGTTAACCAGGGGCCAACCTTGAAGCGCTGGCTGCCTCGAGCGCATGGGCGGGCCACGCCTATCAGAAAACAGCTTTCCCACGTTAATTTAGTTTTGGCTGAAATCAAGGCCTCCGGCCAGGTAACGGCCAAAAAGCCAGCGATTGCCGCTCCGGCCAAGCTGGAGACGCAGCCAAAAAAAGAGTCTAAAGTTAAATTAAAAGAATCGGTCAAAGAAGAAATAGTTGAGCCTAAATTGGAGGATAAAAAAGAAAAAGGCAAAGTGGTTGTTGACCCGAGGCTGGCGGGCCGCCATGCCCACGGCAAAATAGAAGGCGGCGCCAAAGGCTTTGCCGCCAGGATGTTCAGGCGCAAGAGCGGATAAATCGTAAATCGTAAATCGAAAATAACTACATGGGACATAAAGTAAATCCAAAATCCATCAGATTGAATATTACCAGGACTTGGCCGTCCAAATGGTTTGGCAGTGGGCAGAATTTGATAAAAAATCTTGAGCAGGATGTTAGGATAAGAAAATATCTGTTTGACGAATTGCGCGAGGCTGGCGTTGACCGGGTGGAGATTGAACGGGGCGGCCACAAAATCACCATCGGTATTTTCACGGCCAAACCAGGCGTGATTATCGGCCGAGGCGGCAGCAGCGCCGGCGATTTAAAGAAGAAGCTGCATGAAAAATTTTTAAAAAATTTCCGGCTGAACGACATCAATTTAAACATTACCGAATTTGACCGGCCGAATTTAAGCTCTAATATTATCGCTCAAGCCATGGCGATTGACCTGGAAAAAAGAATGCCTTTCCGGCGAGTGATGAAGCAAGCGATCGGCCGGATTGAAAGAGCCGGCGCAATGGGGGTCAAAGTCGTGGTCGGCGGGCGGTTGAACGGCGCGGAAATCGCGCGCACGGAAATGTTGACTTCAGGCAAAGTGCCGCTTCATACTTTAAGGGCGGACATTGATTTCGCCAAAGCCACGGCCCAAACCACCTATGGCGCTATTGGTATAAAATTATGGATCTATCGGGGCGATGTTTTTAAAAAAGACGCTGAAGCGGCCAAGGGCGAGGTCGTGGGAGAAAAAAAATAAAGTAAATTCTTTTTATGTTAATGCCAAAGAAAACAAAATGGAGAAAAACGCAGAAGCGCCGACGGGGCGGCAAAGCCAGCCAGAGACTAGCTTTGAGTTTCGGCGATTACGGCCTAAAGAGCCTGGAGGCGCATTGGCTTAGTTCCAAGCAGATTGAAGCGGCGAGAAAAGTACTGACCAAATATATCGCCAAGGGCGGCAAAGTCTGGATCAGAATTTTCCCCGATAAATCAGTGACGGTTAAGGGCGGGGAAATTCCCATGGGTAAAGGCAAGGGCGCGGTTGACCATTATGTCGCCGTGGTTAAGCCCGGCATGGTGATGTTTGAGATGGCGGGAATTCCGGAGCCGACGGCTCGAGAAGCCATGAAGATGGCCGCCTATAAATTGCCGGTGAAATGCAAGTATATTAAGAAATAGTCTATGGATTTTAAAGAATTAAAAAGTAAAACCGAAAAAGAATTAGGGGAACTGCTAAACCAGTCTCGCGATAAATTAAGGGACTTGCGTTTTAAGGATGCCAATAAGCAGCTCAAAAATGTCAGGGAAATAAGGGTAATAAAAAAAACGATTGCCGGAATTTTAACTTTAATTAACAGTCAGAAAAAATAAATCTATGGCTGAAGCAACCAATAAAACGATTCAACGAAAATTCCGCGGCCTGGTGGTGAGCGACAAAATGGATAAAACCAGAGTGGTTAAAGTGGAATCGGTGAAAGTGCACCCTAAATACCGGAAAAGATATTTTGTCAGCAAGAAATTTAAGGTGCACGACGAAACCAATCGGTCTAAAGTCGGCGACCAGGTCCAATTCGTGGCCTGCCGGCCGTTGAGCAAAGATAAAAGATGGCGGCTGGTTTATAATGAATCAGCTAAATGATATATGATACAAGTGCAAACAATTTTAAATGTCGCGGATAATACGGGCGCTAAAAGAGTGAGGTGCATCCGGGTGCTCGGCGGCTATAAAAAACGCTACGCGCGAATCGGCGAGATTGTTACCGTGACGGTTAGAAAGGCGGTGCCGCACGCGGCCGTTAAGAAAGGCGACGTGGCGCACGCGGTCATCGTCAGAACCAAAAAGGAAATCAGGCGGTCGGACGGCGTTTACCTGCGTTTTGACGAAAACGCCTGCGTTTTAATTGACAAAGAAAAAAAAGAACCCCGGGGCACGAGAATTTTCGGGCCGGTGGCCAGAGAGTTAAAGCAGTTGGGGTTTATTAAAATCGCTTCCCTGGCGCCCGAAGTGCTATAACATATGAAAATTAAAAAGGGCGACAAAATTAAGATTTTAGCGGGCAAAGACCGCGGCAAAACCGGAAAAGTTTTGCAGGTTTTTCCGTCGGCCAATAGAATAAGCGTTGAAGGCTTGAATCTTTTAATCAAGCATATGCGCCCGCGCAAGCAAGGCGAGAAAGGCCAAAGGATTGAATTCCCGGCGCCGCTTCATTTATCCAACGTAATTTTACTTTGCCCCAAGTGCGATCGGCCGACTCGGGTGAGTTATAAATATTCGGCAGTCGTGAAAAACGAGATTAAGCGGACCAGAAAAGCCAGGCTTTGCAAAAAATGTAAACAAGTAATTGATTAATCAATATGCGCTTAAAAGAAAGATATCAAAAAGAAATAATCCCGGCCCTAGAAGCTAAATTCGGCTATCAGAATGTTATGGCGGTGCCGCGGTTGGTTAAGGTGGTGGTTAACGCCGGCGTGGGCCGGAACGCCAAAGACAAAGCTTTCATTGACGGCGTGGTTTCCAGCCTAGAGAGAATCAGCGGCCAAAAGCCGGTTTTAACCAAAGCCAAGAAGTCCATTTCCGCTTTTAAGACCAGAAAGGGCATGGTGGTTGGCGTGGCCGTGACTTTGCGCGGGGCCAGGATGTTTGACTTTGCGGAAAAATTGGTTAAGATAACTTTTCCCAGAATCAGGGATTTTCGCGGCCTTAATCCCAAGCAAGTGGACGGCCAAGGCAATTTAGCCGTCGGCTTTCGGGAATATATCGCTTTTCCGGAAATCAAAGCCGATGAAGTGGACAATCTCCACGGCCTGCAAGTCTCTTTAGCCACTACCGCCAGAAATTACGCCGAAGGCTTGGAGCTATTTAAATTAATGGGTTTCCCTTTTAAACAAGAATAATAAATATTTACTTATGGCAAGAACAGCTCTAATCGTCAAAGCAAAAAGAAAACCGAAATACTCCACCCGGATCGTCAGGCGCTGTTGGCGCTGCGGCCGCAATCGCGGCTATATGAGAGATTTCGGCATTTGCCGCATTTGCTTCCGCGAACTGGCTAGTAATACCGATATCCCGGGCGTAACCAAATCTTCGTGGTAAATAAATAAAATATATGACCGACCCAATAGCAGACATGTTAACAAGAATCAGAAACGCGCAAGCCGTTAACAAAGAAACGGTGGTTTTGCCTATGAGCAAGTTAAAATTTAATATTGCCAAGATTTTGGAGCAAGGCGGCTGGATTGCTAAGGCCGAAGTGATAAAAGCCAAGGCCAAAAAGAATTCCAGTTCGGTTTTTAACGAAATCAAGATTGATTTGAAATATAAAAACGGCCAGCCGGCCATTACTTCTTTAAAGAAAATCAGCACGCCGGGGCGGCGGATTTATGCTAATAAAAGTGAATTGCCGAAAGTTTTAAATAATTTAGGCATCGCGATTATTTCCACCTCGCGCGGCCTCTTAACTAACAAAGAAGCTAAAAAACAGGGCGTGGGCGGAGAAGTGATTTGCGAAATCTTTTAAAAACTTTATGTCACGATTAGGAAAATTACCAATTGAATTGCCTAGCGGCACCCAGGCCAAACTGGAGCCGGGTTTTATTATTGTTAAAGGCCCTAAAGGCGAGTTGAAAATAAAACTACCCGAGGCGATTAAAGTTGAGTTTAATGATAAAGAAATCAAGCTGTCTATCGCCGACCAAGCCGACGGCAAACAAAGAGCTTTATGGGGGCTGTATCGTAGCCTGATTAAAAATATGGTGGTTGGAGTGAACGAGGCCTATAGCAAAAAATTGGAAATTAACGGCGTGGGTTACCGCGCGGCCGTCAGCGGCAGCAAATTGACTTTAAATTTAGGCTTTTCCCATCCGGTGGTTTACGAATTGCCGGCCGGTATTAAGGCTGAAGTGCAGGAAAATAATATTACTCTTAGCGGTATTGATAAGTATTTGGTAGGCGAGACCGCGGCGCAAATCAGAAGAATCAGGAAGCCGGAGCCGTATAAAGGCAAAGGCATTAAATATGCCGAGGAAATTTTGCGGCGCAAAGCCGGTAAGACTGCGGTTAAAACGGAGAAATAAAAAATTTTTATGGACAAAAATAAAATAAAACAAGCTAAAAGATTGAGGCGCCGAGGCCGGGTCAGGGCTAAGGTTTTGGGTACGGCCGGCTGCCCCCGCTTAAGCGTTTTCCGCTCAAATCGCGCCATTTACGCCCAGATTATTAACGATGAAAGCGGCCGGACTTTGGCGGCGGTGGGCGCCGGCGAAGTTCACCCCGCCAAAGGGGCGAAAGCCAAAAGCAAAAAAGTTGATGTCGGCTTTCAATTGGGCAAATTAATCGCCGAGAAAGCTTTGGCCAAAGGCATTTTAAAAGTGGTGTTTGATCGCAACGGCTACAAATACCATGGCCGGGTTAAAGCTTTGGCCGAGGGCGCCCGCGCCGGAGGCTTGAAGTTCTAATTAAGAAAGATATTTAAATATGGCAGAAGAAAATAAACCAACCGAAAATAAAATAGAGCCAACGGCGCCTTTAGCGGAAGCTAAGGCGGCCGAAGTTAAGCCCGCTCCTTTAGTTAAAAGAGGCGAGAGAAAAAGAAATTTTAAAGGCCGGCGCGGCGGCGGCCGAGGCCGGGGCGATGACAGGATGCCGGAAGAATTTGAGCAGAAAATGATTGACATCGCCAGGGTGACTCGCGTCATGGCCGGGGGCAAAAGAATGCGCTTCCGCGCCTGCGTCGCCGTGGGCAACAAAAAGGGCCGGGTGGCCATTGGTTTGGCCAAAGGCGCCGACGTCACCGCCGCGGTGACTAAAGCGGTCAACCAAGCCAAAAAGAATTTTATTGACGTGCCGATTGTCAACGAAACCATTCCCCATGAAATCTATCAAAAATTGGGCGCGGCTAAGATTTTACTGAAACCGGCTAAAAAGGGACGCGGCATTATCGCCGGCGGCGCGGTCAGGATACTACTAGAACTTTCCGGCATAAAGAACGTTACCAGTAAAATTTTGGGCACCGGCAACAAGGTCAATAACGTCAAATGCGCGATTGAGGCGCTGACTAATTTGAAAAAAGCGGAGGTTAAAGCTGTTAAGCCGGCTAAGCCCGCCGACGCTAAAGCTATGGCGGACAAGCAGGAAAAAGTTGCGGAGAATGTATAATATATTATAATAGAAATATAGTTTATGCCATTATCACTTAATACAATCAAGCCAGCCAACGGAGCGACCAGAAGAAGGAAGCGCATCGGCCGAGGCAACGCTTCGGGCCACGGCACTTACTCGACGCGCGGGCTTAAAGGCCAACGGTCCAGAACCGGCGGCAGGAATAAGTTAAAAAGATTGGGTTTTAAAAAGATCTTGGCGCAAACCCCGAAATTAAGGGGCTTTAGGTCGGCTAAGCCGAAAAATCAGGTGGTTAATTTGCGCGATTTAAACCAGGCTTTTGCCGATGGCGCTAAAATTAATGCCGCCAACTTATTAAAGGCCGGTTTAATCACGACCATTGCCAATCCGGTAAAAATTTTAGGCCAGGGCGAATTAAGGCTTAAAAATTTGGAATTTTCCGGAATAAAATTAAGCGCCGGCGCCAAGGCGCAGGTGGAAAAATTTGGCGGAAAATTGAGCTAATATGCAGGAAAAATTAATCCAAATTTGGAAAGCGCGCGATTTAAGAAACAGTCTGCTGTTTGTTTTGGGCATGCTGGCGATTTTCCGTTTGGCCGCGCATATCCCCATCCCCGGAGTTGATACCCAGGCCTTAAAAGATTTTTTTGCTTCCAACCAGATTTTGGGGCTGATGAATATTTTCGCCGGCGGCGGCATGGAAAATTTTTCCATCGTGATGATGGGCGTGGGGCCGTACATCACTTCTTCGATTATTTTTCAGCTTTTGGCCATGATTATCCCCAGCTTGGAAGAGATGAATAAGGAAGAGGCCGGCCGGCAGAAAGTCAATATGTGGACGCGCTGGCTGACCGTGCCTTTGGCCGCTCTGGAAGCTTACGGCATGATAACCTTGTTAAGAAGGTCGTCTCATTTAATTTTGGGCGAAGTGAGCGCCTTCAGTTTAGTTACCATGATTATCACCATCACTGCCGGTACCATCTTTTTAATGTGGCTGGGCGAATTAATGACGGAAAAGAAAGTGGGCAACGGCATTTCGCTGTTGATTTTCGCCGGCATCGTGGCCGGACTTTTACAAACCGCCCAGCAGGTAATTGTGACCTTTGACCCGACCAAGCTTTACGTGATCCTCGGCTTTTTGGTCATCGCTCTGATTACTATCGTGGGCGTGGTCATCGTTAACGAAGGCCAGCGCAACGTGCCGGTGCAATACGCCAGGCAAATTCGCGGCAACCGCATGTTCGGCGGCACTTCCACCCATCTGCCTTTGCGCGTCAATATGGCCGGAGTGATTCCGATTATCTTCGCCATTTCGGTGGTGATTTTCCCGCCCATGGTGGCGCAATTTTTTATCCACGCCCGCACGGCCTTGATTGCTCGCGCCGCCGAATGGACGATCGGCTTTTTTCAAAATCAATTGGTCTACGCTATTTTATATTTTCTCTTGGTTTTCGCTTTTACTTATTTTTATACCGAAGTTAT
>MNZH01000063.1 GCA_001873515.1 Parcubacteria group bacterium CG2_30_45_37
AGATACCCGTTATTAAGCCGACAAGCGGACAAATTAACCGCTTACGCCAAAAAACGGGGAATAATTTTAGGCGATTGGTACAATTCGGTAATCGCTCCCAAAGATGTTAGCCTTAAAGAAACCGGCTACCGGGCGGGGGAGTGCCCGACGGCCGAAAGTTTAGCCGCCCAATCAGTCAACCTGCCGACCGACCGGCGGATTACGGAAAAACAGGCGTTAAGAATTGTAAAAATAATAAATTCGTTTAAATAAGCCCTGGTTTGTCATTGACAACACTTTCCAGTATGTCTATCACCATAAAACTAATTGAATCGCCCGACGAGTGGCAGGAGGCGGAAGCCAAGCTCGCGCCCCATACTTTTTTACAATCCTGGGAATGGAGCTTGGCGCAACAGGCTTTGGGGCAAAAAATTTTCCGCTTAGGCATAGTTAAAGACGACCGGCTAATCGGCCTGGCTTTTATTTATCTCATTAAAGCCAGGCGCGGCTCATTTCTGTTCTGCCCGCACGGCCCGCTGATTAATTGGGAAGAGGCCGAAGAGATTATGCCGATATTGTTAAAATACCTAATCGCTTTGGGCCGCCAGGAAAGAGCCGATTTTATCCGTTTTAGCCCGTTGGCGCCGAACCGGCCGGCAATGAAAAATATTTTCGCCTCTCTGGGCTTTCGGCCGGCGCCGGTTCACCTGATGCACCCGGAACTGGCTTGGCTACTGGATTTAAGACCGACGCCGGAAGAACTTCTAAGCGGTTTGGAGAAGCGCACCCGCTATTCCATCCGCAAGGCGCAAAAAGACGGCGTGACAATAAGAACCGGCAACGCCGCGGCCGCTTTGGCTGAATTTTATAAGCTTTACAAAGAAACCGCCGAACGGCAAAAATTTGTGCCGTTTACCAAAGACTATCTGAAAAAAGAGCTGGCGGCTTTTGTCAAAAACGACAAAATAATGCTATACTTTGCTTATTATCAGGCCGAACCGATTGCCACGGCCATGATTATTTTTTCCCACGATTCCGCTTTTTACCACCACGGCGCTTCTTCCAGAAAATTTACCAAAGTCGCGGCCTCGGAGTTGATTCAATGGACGGCCATCGGCCAGGCGAAAAGCCGGGGACTGAAGTTTTACAATTTCTGGGGCATCGCGCCCGAGACCGCGCCGAATCACCCCTGGACCGGTTTGACCAGATTTAAAAAAGGCTTCGGCGGTTTTAGCGAAGAGTACCTGCACGCCCAAGATTATGCCTTAACTAAAAAATACTGGCTGAATTATTTAATAGAAAAACTAAGAAAAATTAAAAGAAGGTATTAATAATTCTATGCTACCCGGGAGGAATAATTTTAATAAAATCAGGCGCTTAGGCAAAAAACATTATGTCTATTCAGCTAAAACTTACCACAATCCCTTCTTCCGCCGTCAAACAACCCGCCTGATAAATCCCGGCGGCTGGCCCGGCAAAAAAAAGCTGATAATTACCAGCTTAATCACTAGCGGCTTGATTATCGTCTGGTTGGTGTTTTTTTCCAATTTGTTTAAAATCTATGACATCAAAGTAAGCGGCGTTGACGATAATCTGGCCAAAGAAGTGGCGGCGCTGGCGCGGGGGATCGCCGGAAACGGCCTTTTAAATAAAAATAATTTACTCCTGTTTGATAAAGACGAACTGGTTAAAAGTTTAAATGAAAAATATTATTTGGACAGCCTGACCGTTAAAAGAAAATTATTCCATACCTTAGCCATAAATCTTCACGAAAAAAGGCAAGTCGCGGTCTGGCTGGAAGCGGGCAAATATTATTATCTTGATGATGTGGGTAAAATTATCAACCAGGTTGACCCTTTAAATATCAACCGCCAGAGCCTGCCGTTAATTGAAAATTTAACCTCGCTTAATCTGAAAGAGCGCCAGACCAACATCAGCCAGGCCGCCCTGGATTATGTTATCGAGCTGTTTGGGGAATTTAAAGAGCAAAAACATGGTCTGGAAATTGAGAAATTCATTATCGACAACAACGTCAACACCGTAAAAATGGCGGTTTTAGGCGGACCGAAAATATTTTTTAACATCACGGCGGCCATCAGCCAGCAGGCGGCCGAGCTTGATTTAGTCATTAAAGAAAAACTTAAAGATAATTTTAAAACCAGAGAATATATTGATTTGCGGTTCGGCAATAATATTTACATAAAATAATATTTATGGAAAGAATTTTTAAAACCCTGTTCGTTTTGGGAATAATCGTCTTTATTATGGTAATTATTTTATTATTCCTGTTGCTTCTAAAGGTAATCTTATTATTCACGCCGCAAATTAATTTGCTCGGCATGGTAATAAGTTAGTTAGTTGAGAAAGCCAATATTTGCATATTATTTTAAATATGGTATAATACGTTTATTAATCTATATTATGCGAAGTGATATTACCTTCAATTATTTAATATACTGCTCCACTCTCTTATATTAAGAAGTTATGGCTAACAATAAATCGATAATAAAATATTTAAACGATTTTCTCGATTATTCAGAAATTGAGAAGGGTTTATCAAACAAAACTCAAGAAAATTACAAAAGATTTTTAAACAAATTTTTTAATTGGCTTAAATCTAATAGCCTGGAAGAACTTAAGCCCCAAAAGCTTACTACTGACCATATTTGGCAATACCGGGTTTACTTATCGCGGCATGCGAATCCTAAAACCAAAAAATTACTAAAAAAAACTACGCAAAATTATTATTTAATAGCTTTACGCAGTTTACTGGAATTCTTTATAGAAAAAAAAATAGCTTCTCTATCCCCTACCCAGATCAAACTGGCTAAAGATAAAGCAGACAAAGAAATAAAATTTTTAAACCTTGAACAAATGGAAAGATTGCTGCTGACGCCGGACACGGAAAAAATTATCGGCCTGCGCGACCGGGCTATTTTGGAATGCCTCTTTTCCACGGGTTTGCGCGTAGCCGAGCTGGTTAGCTTAAATCGCGAGCAAATTAAGATAAAAGATATTGTAAAAAGTCTGGAAATTTCCGTGGTTGGTAAAGGCGAAAAAATAAGAACCATATATTTTTCAGAAAGGGCCACCTCGTGGTTAAAAAAATACTTAGATAAACGAGCCGATTTTGACGAAGCGTTATTTATAAACTATAAGCGAGGCGCGGCCGGTAAAGACGCTTCGAGGCGCTTAACAACCAAAAGCATTGAAGATATTGTAAAAAAATACATAAAAATAGCGGGGTTGCCGGTAATGGCGACTCCGCATACCATAAGACATTCCTATGCCACTGATTTATTAACTCAAGGCGTTGATTTAAGAATGGTTCAAGAATTTTTAGGCCATAAAAATATTATAACCACGCAGATATATACTCATGTTACCAACCAGCAGCTAAAAAACATACACGCGAAATTTCACGGCGGTAACAAATTAAAAAATTAATATCATGATTAAGCGCGCGACAACCGATCTAAATGAATTAATTTATATTTTTTATTCCGGTTATTCCGGCAGTATTGAATATGACAAATTAAATAATCTGATTTTAGCTTTAGACGAAAAAGCTATAAATTTAACAAAAATGCCAGAGCCAACTGCCTCTAAATATAACGAATATTTAGATAAAATTTATAGTAAAGAAATTAAAACAATTGATTTAAGCGGCGGACGCCAAGATAATGGCCATTTTGCTTTGAAATTAATCGCTTCTGATTATTTAAAATCATTAAATAAACTCGCAAAGTGTTGTAATTCAATAATATCAATTCTCTGTTCTCCTTGTTCAACTTTTGAAATATAAGACTGTGGCTTTTTAATTTTTTCGGCCGCTATCTCTTGAGTCAAGCCAGATTCTATCCTGGCTTTTTTTAATTTTTCAGCAATCTGCCTATATTCCTTTAAATATATTGCTTTAGTCATATTAATTTAATGAACCCTAATATGATATATTCAAATTAAGAATATTCAAAATTAGAATAGTTATAAATGTCAAGGGGTGATGTCTGCAGTTGATGAATTGGCATAAAAAAAGAAAGGTTTGCTTTTGGCTGGCAAGGCGGAAAGTTTGGATTTTTAGCTGAATTTGAGTGGGCGCTTGCTTGCCGAAGGCAGGCGTTTTCAAACTGGCTCCGAGGCTTGGATTCGAACCAAGATACTCGCCTCCAGAGGGCGATGTCTTACCATTGGACGACCTCGGAATATTATTTTAACTCACCACCTTCCCGCCGAACGTCTTTAGCAGATTATCAATCATTTTGCTCTGCTCGCCCGGCTCGGCCGGCGATTTTTTTAAATCCAGGGGTTCGTCCGACACCAATTTATTGGCCGCCACTTCCAAATTTTCATCCACCACGGCTTGAATCTCAATGGCCGCGCCGTAAACCTCGCGCATGACTTTTTCCACGATATTTTTTATGGCCGTCTCGCTGACGCGGTCTTTATGAAATTTATATTTAAAAGCCAGGCAAAGTTGGTTGCCCACCAGTTCGCGCGGCTGGCAGACGCGCAAAATGAAAGACAAGGAATGATTATACTGCTTGACTTTGGCTAAAACTTCGTTCCATTTTTCCGCAATCTGGCCAGCGGTCAGATTAACCGCCTCGCCAACCGCCTTAAGCGGCGCCGGATTGCTCCGATAAGCCGCGAACCTCGGGCCGGCCGGACTTTTGACTAAAGCCGGCGCGGTGCAAATTTCGGCGATGGCCACTTCTAAAGACAATTGCTGGATAAAGTCGGTTTTGAGCTCTAAGCTCACTTTGATAAACTTCTCCATTAATTTAAGAACCTGCTCCGCGCTTAAATCGGCCGCCAGCTGGTTTATTTTTAATTCAATGGTCTCACCCATTTCCAAAGCCAATTTTTCCACCAAGGCCGGGCTGATTTTCATGAGCAGCAATTTCCTTAAAATTTCAATCGTGTCCTTAACGAAGATTTTTAAATCAACGCCTTCGTCCATTAGCTGGTTGACTAATCTGATGCCGCCGGCCGCGTCTTTTTTGATTAAAAAACCGATCAGGGCCAGACTCTCATTGATGGCCGAGCGCGGGATTACCAAGTCGGCTTCTTCCGGCGTGATTTCCGCGCCGCCGATGGCGATAATCTGCCCCAAGAGGCTCTCGGCGTCGCGCATATGGCCGTCGGCCTGGCGGGCGATGGCCTCTAAAATTTCTTTGCTGACTTTAACTTTTTCCGCCTGAACGATGTAGCTTAATTTTTTGACCACGTTTTTGACGCTGATGCGCTTAAAATCAAAACGCTGGCAGCGCGAAATGATGGTGGCCGGCACTTTATGGACTTCGGTGGTGCATAAAATGAAAATCACTCTTTGGGGCGGCTCTTCAATTAATTTGAGTAGCGCGTTAAAAGCCGAAATGGACAGCATGTGCACTTCGTCAATGATAAAAACTTTATAAGGTAGGCGGGCCGGCGCCACCAGGGCGTTGGCGATGATGTTGTCGCGCACGTTATCCACGCCGGTATTGGAAGCGGCGTCAATTTCAATGATATCCAAAGCGCGGCCCCCGGTGATTTCCCGGCAACTGGGACAATTATTGCATGGGTCGGCCGAATTGCTTTTCCGTTTGGCGCAGTTGACGGCTTTGGCCAGGACCCGGGCCAGAGTGGTTTTTCCCACCGCGCGCGGACCGCAAAAAAGATAAGCATGGGCGATTTTGCCGGACTTAATCTCCTGCTCCAAAGTTATTTTTATGTGATTTTGCCCCACCACTTCGGTAAAATTCTGCGGGCGGTATTTTCGATATAAAGTTGCCATAATATTTTAAAAATAAAGCAAATAAGATTATAAAACGAAAAGATGACCAAAAACCATCCCCTTTGTTTTCTTGTTTTTATGTTTTTTTATTTTTTTTCTATTCGCTCTTCCGCACGATATTCTCCACCGCCGCCCATTTTGACTCGCCGTTCTTCGGCACTAAAATTACCACTTCGTCGCCGGCTTCGCCTTTATAATAGGTTACCGAAGCGGTTAACAGCCGCCATTTTTTGCCGTCTGAAAGCGCGAAATATTCGCCCGCGGCGCCGCGCTCCAGCGCCCCGACCACGCGCGCCCGTTCAATCGGCCCGATTTGCTTATAAACAAAGGTGCCGCTTCCGGTAATGGTCAGTTTTAAAATGTCGCCTTCCACCAGCTTTGACTTACTGGCGTAGTTGGCCGGCACGCTGTATTGCTTGCCGTCCGGCCCGATCATGTTCTCGCCGTCAAAGACGCCTTCAATGATTCTTAATTCGCCTAAATCTTCCGTGGGCGCGAAACTCTCGTCGCTAATTTGGCCGATCGAGATGGCGGCCTCGTCTTCGGCGCTTAAGCAGCCGGCCAAAAGCCCGAGCAAGCGCTCATTATTTTCTTTAATGTTGTTAAGCAGCTTTCTGGCCAAAATCATTTTTGATTTGGGCAGGCTCACGGCCTCGTCTTTGGCCGGCGCTTTGCCTTTATCCGTATTTAAATATTCTTTGTCGGCCACTGAAGCCAAGTCGTCGTTTAGGTTTTTATTTTGGTTTGGCATAAATTTGTTTTTTTAAAATTATTATTTTTATCTGTCATTGCGAGGAGCGTTAAAAACTTACCATACCTGAGATTGCTTCGCCACGAGTACGTGGCTCGCAATGACATTTAGCTTTATTTGCCACAATCTTACCCAAAAACCCCTGATTTGTAAAGTGCGGTTAAACCGCGCCGGCCCGCCGCATAATCTCGGCTTCAATTATGTTCCGGTCTTGGCCGTATTTAAGCCGGCTTAAAGATTTTATTTTGGCTGGCATATCTTCCCGCTTGATACCGGGCAGGGGCCAAATGGCGGACATGGAAAAGGGACGCGAGGCCGTATTGTCAATCAATAGTTTCACGTAAGCCGTGTATTTTTCAATATTGATTAAGTCATACTGGTTAAAGACCGGCGCGAATTCTTTGGCCATGACTTCGGCGTCTTCCGAGCCGATTTTAAATAACAGCCAAGTGCCGACGTTGCCGAAGACCGCGTTTTTAATGGAGGTGTCCTGGCCTTTGACTAATTGGCCCAGGTATTGGTGGGCGATAATCAGGTTTAAATTATATTTTCTGGCCTCGCTTAAAATTGAATTAACCGAATCGGTGGTGAAATTTTGAAACTCGTCAATGTACAGATAAAAATCCAGCCGTTTTTCGGCCGGCTCGTCGGTGCGCGACAAGGCGGACATTAAAATTTTACCCACTAAAATCATGCCCAATAAATGCGCGTTCATCTCGCCGATCAGGCCTTTGGACAAATCAACCAAAAGAATTTTTTTTGTGTCCATGATGTCGCGCAGATTAAACGAACTGGTCTGCTGGGCGATAATCGGCCGCATGGTATCGTTGGAAATAAAACTGGTGAGCTTGGAGGTAATATAGGGCACGACATTGGCCAAAGCCGCTTCGCCGCCGGCTTTCTCCGCTTCTTTGCGCCAGAAATCCACCACGGTCGGGTCGGCGCATTTTTCCAATTTCATTTTCCTAAACGCCGGGTCGGCTAAAACTTTTGGTATTTCCATTAAGGTCGAGCCGCTCTCCGGATGGCTCATGACCAGAAGCATGGCGTTTCTTATGTACTGTTCAAAAATCGGCCCGCCGGTGGCTTTCAGGTCGTAAAGCTTGTCAAAAATTTTAATCATCTCGTTGATGACAAAAGTTTTCTGCTCCGGGTAGCGCGGGTCAAATTCGAGTAAATTTAAGGCCAGCGGCCGCGCGGTGTCGGCCGGGGCGAATAAAATTACGTCCTCGGCCCGCTCCGGCGGCACGCGGCCGATGATGTCGCTGATTAAGTCGCCGTGCGGGTCAATCACGCAGACGCCTTCGCCATTGATGATATCCTGAACCGCCATGGCGGCCAATAAAACCGATTTGCCCACGCCGGATTTGCCGATAATATAAGTGTGGCGGCGCCGGTCCTCGCGCTTCATTTTAACGTCTTTAACTACGTCGCGGTAAATATTTTTTCCTAAAATTATGCCCTCCTCCGGCAAGTTGGCCGGCGCCGGGGCGTATTTGGCCGCCAGCCATAAAATATTCGGCGTCTCGGTTTCGGCCAACGGCGGATGAAACAGGCCGGCCAGCTCTTCGGTATTAAGTAAAAAGCTAATACCCGGCTTAAAGCGGCGGTAGATGAAATCCCTGATTAAAAATTTCTGGACGAATTTATTTAAAAAAGAAGTTTTATTGGAAAAAACATTGCCGTACTGGTAATAATTATACTGGCTGAAAGCGCTTAACAAATTATTCAGATAGACCCGGGCGCGGCTGCGGTCGCTGGCGTTGGCCACCAGGCGGATATTGACGTCCAGCCCGGCTTTGGAATTTTTTTCTTCAATCAGTTTCAAAACCTCCTGCTCCATGGCGGTGAGCCGGTTTTCTTTTTCCGGCAGCTGGCCGGCGGCCTCGGGTTTGGCGGTCTTGACCAACTCGCCCAGCCAGGACAAAGTTTTAGTGAAAAAATTATAGCCCAAAGCCTCGGACAACTTTTTGCCTTGGCTCACTGCCGAAACCACGCGGTTTGACTGGCGGTGCCAGCCCGGCTGGGCGCTCCTCGCGATATACTGGATGGCCAGGCTTTCGTTCGGCCCCAGCTTGGACATAACGTTAACCAAAGCTTCCATCGGGTCGGCTTCCATTTTGTTGTAGGTTTTCAGGGGAAAAATAAAACTGCGTTTGGTACGCAAAAATCCGGCCACGGTCTGGCCGCGCGGGAAAAAAATATTATAATCTTCCACTTCTTCCAAAACCGCTTCCGGATAAAACGCCTGAATTTGCTGCTCCAAGTAGCGGCCCTGGGCCTTGGGCGCCACCACGTAAAAAGAAATCAGCTTGCTTCCAGCCACGATTTCAAAGGAAAAATGGTCATTGCGGCCTAAGAGCCAGGAGAAATCTTTCTGCCATCTTTGCGCGCGCAGGCCGCCGATGGCCTTAAAAATAGTTTCGGCCCGGGCCAGCTTCTCGCGCAAATTCTGCAGATAATTGGCGTTAGCCGGCTGGTCTCTTTCATTAGGCTTCTCCTTGGGCACGCGCAAAAGATAAATGGCGTGCTCATGGTATTTTGAATTAAGCGCCCAAAGCAGAACAATTTTCCGCGCGATAAAAATCAGGGCCACGCCAACCAAAGCCGTGGCCAAATAAATCAGCCAGCCGTCCAAGCTGATGCTTAAATTCCAGTTATGAATAACTTGGGTATTTTGTTCTGACAAGCCGTAGTCCATAAAAACATCTGTCATTGCGAGCCCCGACGCTTTGGTCGGGGCGAAGCAATCTCACGAATTATAATTGTCATCTTAAGTGTCATCTTAAGTTTCATTTTTCATTTTTACAATCTCATCCGCTTTAATCTTGGCTTCCTGCTCCAAAAAATATTTATTCACTCCCGGTATGAGCAACAGCCACTTTTTTATCAATTTAATAATCTTGCCAATGTTTATTTTCGTCTGGAGGAGCAGCTGGTTAATTTTTCTGGCGGTGGCTTCGCCGGCTCGTTTAAATTCTTGGCGTTGCGCCGGCGCCAAATTCAAATAAACCTCTGTTAGGCCCTTGGCCAAAACGTTTTCAATCTGCTTTTGCCGCTTAGCTTGCGCCGTCAATAGGCCGCCGGCCTGGCTGACCGCCGCCGGCGCCAGTTTTTTCGTCTGAATAATTTCATTAATCACCGATTTTCTGGCCTGTTC
>MNZH01000004.1 GCA_001873515.1 Parcubacteria group bacterium CG2_30_45_37
ATGGCTCGGGTAGCAACGGTCTTATGACGGTTGGCGGAAATTGCGCCACGAAATAAAAATCAATTTCGTTATTTTATATACCCGCAATCCTTATTGGAGCATTTAACTTCGCCCTTTTTAGCGTCTTCGATTAATAAAGCGTCGCAGTCCGGGCATTTTTCCCCGGTGGGTTTGCCCCAGAAAGCGGTTTTACAATCCGGGTATTGGTTGCAGGCGTAAAAGATGCCGCGGCGGCTGCGCTTTTGCACGACCTCGCCTTTGCCGCAAACCGGGCATTTGATGCCGGTACCATTACTCGCGCCATTAATATTTTTTAAATTTTTGCATTTAGGATAGCCGGTGCAGGCGAGAAACGGTCCAAATTTACCGACTTTAATCGCCATGGCCGAGCCGCATTTTTCGCAAACTTCGGCTTTGTATTTTTCTTTGAGTCCGGTAATTTCTTCGGAGTCGGCCTGGCCGTTTTTGTCCCGGTTCGTCCCGGTCATTGATTTTATGTTTTTACAGTCAGGGAAAGCGCTACAAGCCAAGAATTTCCCGTAGCGGCCGGTTTTAACCACCATGGCGGCGCCGCATTTGTCGCAAACTTCGGTTGATTTTTCTTCTGGCATAATGTCTTTTTTATTAATTACTTCGTATTTATTTTCCAAATTAGCGTGAAACGGCTCATAAAATTCTCTAATAATCGGCTGCCACTTAACCTCGCCGTCGGCGATTGAATCCAGGTCGTTTTCTAATTTGGCCGTAAACTGGAAATCCACTATTTTAGGGAAGTGCTCAATTAATAAGTCAATAACCACAAAAGCAATCTCGGTCGGAGCCAGGCGTTTATTTTCGTCGCGCTGGACGTAGTTTCTAACGATTATAGTGTTAATAGTCGGAGCGTAGGTAGAAGGCCGGCCGATGCCGTATTTTTCCAGCTCTTTAACTAAGCCGGCGTCCGAATATCGGGCCGGCGGCTTGGTAAAATGCTGTTCCGGTTTTAATTCTTTAAGTTCAAGCTTTTCTTTTATTTTTAATTCCGGTAAATCAATCTCCTGGCTTTTTTCCGGGTAGATTTTAAGGTAGCCATCAAATTTTAAAATTTGGCCGTTGGCGCGGAATTGGTATGAGGTGCCTGCCGCGTCAACATCAACGATCGTGACGTCAACGATAGCTTCCGGCATTTGGCTGGCCAAGGCTCTTTGCCAGATTAATTTATATAATTTATTCTGGCTAGGGTTTAAACTGCTGGCCGCTGATTCCGGCGCGCGCGCGGCTTCGGCTGGCCGGATGGCTTCGTGCGCTTCCTGCGCGCCTTTGGCTTTAGTTTTAAAGCGGCGCGGCGTTTTAAGCGCGTAGTCGGCGTCTAAATTAGCGGTTAAATATTCGGCTGCCTCGCCTAAGAATTTATCCGCTAAATTAAGCGAATCGGTCCGCATGTAAGTAATAAAGCCCATTTCATAAAGCTGCTGCGCTACCACCATGGTTTGTTTGGCCGAGTAGCCGAGCCAGCGGTTGGCGGTCTGTTGCAGGCTGGAAGTAGTGAAGGGTTTGGGCGGCTGCTTTTTAGTCTGCTTTTTTTCCAATCCGGCGACCGCGTACTCGGCGCCGTTCAACGCGGAAAGGATTTTTTCCGCCTGCTCCTTATTTTTAATCTCCAGCTTGTCAATAGTTTTACCGCCGATTTTATTTAAGCGGGCGGCGAAAGGCTGTTTTCTTTCAGCCGCGAGCCGGGCGGTTACGCTCCAGTATTCTTCTACTTTGAAATTTTTTATCTCCCGCTCCCGTTCCACGATTAAGCGCACGGCCACGGACTGGACCCGGCCGGCCGACAGTCCTTTCGCCACTTTTTTCCACAAGAAAGGCGACAGCTCGTAGCCGACCAGGCGATCCAGGATTCTTCTGGCCTGCTGGGCGTCAACCAGTCTCATATCTATTCTTCGGGGACGCTCCAGGGCCGCTAAAATCGCCTGCTTGGTTATCTCGTGAAAAACAATCCGCTCGGCCCGTTCCCGATTAATTTTTAGGGCCTCAGCCAGATGCCAGGCGATGGCTTCTCCTTCGCGGTCCTCGTCAGTGGCCAGCACGACAATTTCTGATTTTTTAGCCAAAGCCTGAAGCTTTTTCAGATTTTTTTTAGCTTTGGGCGGCACCACGTAAGTAGGCTCAAAGCCATGCTCAATATCAATGCCCATCTGACTCACGGGCAAATCGCGCACGTGGCCGAAAGATGATTCTATCTTAAAATCAGAACCTAAAAATCTAGCGATGGTTTTAGCTTTGGTGGGGGATTCAACGATGACTAGTTTCATAAAAAAATTATCTGGCCAGCACATAATTCATGCCGCCAAGATTTTTGACGATTCCTTTCATTTCCATAAGGGTAAGTGTACTATTTATAATCGAGGTGTCAAGTTTTGTCAAATTAACGAGCTCGTCAACATGCACCGGCTCGTAAGACAATTGTTTAAAAATTAATTCTTCTTCCGGCGATTCCGGAATAATCTTTTTATTTTCAATGTAGTTGGCCGCGTCCATTAAATTAAGGTTTTCAATAATGTCTTGGGCGCGGGTAACCGGCTTTGCGCCCATTTTTATCAAGCGGTTGGCGCCCTCGGAAACCGGGGAGTAAATACTGCCGGGCACGGCGAAAACTTCGCGGTTTTGCTCTAAGGCATGCATAGCTGTAATGAGCGCGCCTGATTTTTCACCGGCCTCAATTACCAAAGTGGCGCTGGACAGGCCGGAAATCAGCCGATTTCTTTGGGGAAAGTGGTGTTTTAGGGGCAGAGTGCCAATCGGATATTCAGACATAACTAATCCGTCCGAGTTAATAATTTTGTCCGCCAGATAGCGGTTCTGCGCCGGATAAATATTTTGCCGATCCAGGCCAGAACCCAAAACCGCGATAGCCTTGCCGCCGGCTTCCAGCGCGATCGAGTGCGCCAAAGCGTCTATACCTAAAGCCAGACCGCTTACAATGGTTAAATTATTAAACGCCAACTCACGGACAAGTTTTTCCGTTACCTGCCGGCCGTAAGAGCTGAATTTTCTGGTGCCCACTACTGCCAGGAGAAAGCCGCTAAAAGCCTCAATTTGCCCCTGATAGTATAAGATAAAAGGCGGAGCGTAAATTTGTTTTAAGAGTTTAGGATAAGCCGGATCGTCAATGGTTAAGACTTTGATTTTTTCCCTGGCCAAATCTTCAATTAATTTATCCGGCTCAATTTGCCGTCTAAAAATTATAAATTCCTCGGCGGTTTTTTCATCAAGGCCGGCCGCCAGCATTTCTTTGGCCGTGGCGCTAAAAGCGCTGGCCATATCGGGGAAATAGTTTTTTAGCCTTTTAAATTTAACCGGGCCGAATTTATAAAACTGGCTAAAAGCCAGCCAGTATTTTAGGTCGTCCATAATTAATCATTTAAAATTAGCTATTTTAAATAATATCCGACAAGGCGCATTGGCCTTGACAGAGAAAAAATAATATGATAATATATTATATTAAATTTAGTAGTCATCGTAGCGTTCAGGCTGTTACTTGCTTAAGGGCATAATTTATTAGATAGTTTTCCTCCTTGACTATTTATGAATCATGAATTCCTTCTAAGCAAGTAGCATCTTGGACGCTATTTTTTGACAATTGTTGTTTTTAATAATAACATATTTTATACAGACCTGATAGTATTCGCGATTCTGCCTAGGAGTGATGAAGGTTAAACCTCCCTCCTGGTTTGGCCGGAGTCTTAAATTGGAATTATTTCCGCGCTTCTAGGTGGAATTGCGGATATTATCTTATAAAAAAGAGAGTTGGCTCAAGCCAACTCTCTTTTTATTTGAGTAATTAATTTTTTAATTGCTTTCAGTTCGCTGACGCCAAATTTTTGCAAAACAAATTTGTCAGCCGGAATTTTTTCTAAAGTCGGGGTTTTAATGCCGATTCTCAAGCGCTTAAAATTTTTGGTATTAAGCCGGTCGATGATGGACTGGACGCCCTTATGGCCGGCGCTTCTGGAAGCAACCGAAAATTTATACTTGCCCAAAGGAATATCCAGGTCATCGTGAATGACGGTCAAATTTTCCGGTTGTAATTTATAGTACGCCAGCGCGGCCGCGATCGCCTGACCGGAGTCGTTCATGAAAGTTTGCGGTTTCAGTAAGATAAAATCAGCGTTTTTGGCGACCGCGGCTTTAAATTTTTTACTATTTGCCCACTTCAGACCAAATTCTTCGGCCAAAGCGTCAAGGGCCATAAAGCCGACATTATGGCGAGTGGTTTCATGTTGTTGCCCAGGGTTCCCTAGGCCGGCGATGATAGGCATATTAGTTTCGGCGCAGTCCAGGCACGTTTTTATTTTTGGCTATTTTAATGGTAAGCGGCGTGCCCAGAAAGCCGTAAGTTTCACGCAGGCGGTTTTCCAGAAAGCGGACATAGGAGAAGTGCAAGTCTTCTTTAACGCCGATTTTAAGTTCGAAAATCGGCGGATTGTCGCCGACTTGAGTGAATTCGCGCAGGCGCGGATGCCTAACGCCCCGACCTTTGGCCGGGCGGTGAATTTTAACCACGCGGGCCAGGAAATGCGCCAGTTGCGAATCGCTTAACTCTAGCTTTCTTTGTTCGCCAATTTGTAAAATTAAATCAAAGATTTTTTTTACTTTCTCTCCGGTTTCAGCGGAGATGAATTGGATGGGCGCGAATTTAGCGAAGGGCAGCTTGCCGTAAATGTAGTCGGCGTATTTTTTAGTGTCGCGCTTGGCGATTTTATCCCATTTGTTGGCGATAAAGATAAAGCTTTTTTTGGCGTTGACGATTTCTTCAACCAGCTTGGCGTCTTGATGGGTGAGCGGCTGGCTGATGTCCATAACTAATAAGGCCAGGTCGCTTTTCCCCAGAGCGGCTAATGATTTGGCAATGCCGAATTTTTCCAAACCTTTAGTTTTGGCGCCGCGCCGGGAAATACCGGCCGTATCAATCAGTTTGATGGGCTGGTCCTGATAAGTTATGTCCGTATGTTGGGGTTCGCGGGTGGTATGCGGAATTGGGCTCGTGATTACCCGCTTATAACCTAAAAGCGAATTTAACAGGCTGGATTTGCCCACGTTGGGCTGGCCGATGATGGCAACTCGCAACTCGCAGCTCGCAGCTCGCAACTCTTTTTTATCCTCGTCTTTTTTTTGAGTTGCGAGTTGCGAGTTGCGAGTTATGAGTTTTTTGACGATAACATCCAATAAATCGCCGGTGCCAGAGCCATTGGCCGCGGAAACCGGCTGGGGGTCGCCGAAGGATAATTTATAGAACTCGGACAAGTTCAAGCGGTCTTTGGGCGAGTCAACCTTGTTAACCGCTAAAATAATTTTTTTTGGATTAACGCTTTTTTTGATTAAGAGCGCCATTTGCCGGTCAGCCGGCAGCAAGCCGGTCTTATTGTCCGCTAAAAATATAACCAAGTCAGCCGCTTTTAAATATTTTTTAGCCTGCGCCTGCACTTTATCAGTAATGTCGCTTTCGGCTTCAGCCTGGCCGAGCAGATGTTTTAAGTCAATAATGCCGCCGGTGTCCACCAATTCAAATTCTCGGCCAAGCCAAACCACCCGGCCAAAATTGCTGTCGCGGGTCGTGCCGGCGATGTCGGATACCAAGGCCTGGCGTTTTTCCACTAAGCAATTAAACAACGTTGATTTGCCCACGTTGGTCCGACCGAAAATAACGACGAGGGGGAGGAGGGTATTTTCTTTTTCTTTTGTGTCTGTCATAAAAAATTATTTGTCATTGCGAGCGACCGAAGGGAGCGCGGCAATCTCACGTACTATTTGTTAAATTAATAGATTGTTCTAACTAAAAAAGGTTTATTCCGTTAAACTGTTTGTGAGATTGCTTCGTCGCCCGAGTACGGGTTCCTCGCAATGACAGCTTATTGCGCCGGATTGGCCGCTCCGGAATGGGTGGCGTCCGCGTCTTCGCCTAACAGCAGAATAAAGTCAGGTTGAGCCGGATTTTGTTCTTTGGCCAACTCTTTGGCCATTTCCTCCATCAGCCACTCAGGCAGGCCCAGGGCGACGTTGGCGCCGGTTTTATTTTTTAAAACCTCCAGCGCCTGGATTTTGGCGCCATAGGTTAAATCATAGATAACGGATTTTTGAAAATTTTTCTGGCTGAAGTTGCCCACGCGGATGATGTCAAAGCCGTATTTTTCCAAATCCAGGGCCGCCCGGCTGGCCAGGCCGTTAATCCAGGTGCCGTTCCTGACTTCAACCGAAGCTTTCTGGCTTATTACCGCCCGCTTGTCCGAGCTCGGCGCCTGCTCAAAAATGTTATTAACCAGATATTGGATTTCAGAAAAGTTGCCACTGCGGGGGGCTAGCAGGTAGGCGCCGTCCAGACCGGTCAAATTAACTAACAGGCCGCTTGGGTTATTATCTAGCACGCGATTAATGATATTTTGGCTGCTTAAGTCTTTAACCATACCCCAAAGCTTAACGATTTCCCAAATTTTAAAATTGGTCTGGTAATTGTCGCTGATGTCGCCGATGATTTTAGAAATCAGGCCGGGCCGGAACAACAGGTTAGTGGACAAGAGTTTTTCTTTAACCGCCTCCAAAACTTTTTGCTGCCGCTTGCTACGGGCGAAATCCGAGCCTTCTGTGCCCAGAGCGTGCCGCGAGCGAACGTATTTCAGGGCCAGTTGGCCGCTCATCACCTGTTCGCCTTTGTCTAGGTGCAAATGCTCCCAACGTTCATCCCAGGGAGCGTCTTCCGAACCCAGAATCGGATATTGATAATCGTCCAAAGTATTTTCCACGTTGATTTCAATGCCGCCCAAGTCGTCAATTATTTTGGTAAAGCCGGTAAAATCAACGGTCAGGTAATAATCAATCGGGATTTCCAAAATATCGCTCACCGCCTGACTGACAGATAAGCCGCCTGAACCAGGAGTTTTGGCTTCAGCATAAGCGTTGATGCTATTGATTCTCTGCCAGCTCAGGTTTTCAATCGGCACGGACAAGTCGCGGGGAACGGAGACCAGCGCGGCCTTTTTTTCTTCGGGCAGAAGGCTCACCAGCATAATGGTGTCGGTCAAATAAGCGCCGTCATGGCCTCGGCCGCCGATGCCCAAAAGCAGAAGATTGATCCGGCCGCGGTCCTCGCCCTTTAATTCGGCGTCCGCGCTTTCCACCAGATGTTTAAGCTGGCTCAAAAAGGGCAGGCGGTCGTACCAAGCGGTTGGCTCACCGGTTGGTTTATTGCCCATGGAAAAAATGCCATAAACAATAATTAGAAACATAAAAACATAAGCCAGCGCCCTAACCGGTTTGGTCTTGGGCGGTTTTGGCTGGGAATTTAACAAATTAATATTATCCATATTTATAATCTACAACTTATTTTTGAATAAGTCTAATTTCAATCCCCTTTGTCAAGGGAGGAGATTATGTTATAATAGTTTATGGACAAAATCTTAATTATATATCAAGCTGATTTGCGAGGTAAATCGGGCTTTTTATTCTTTTATGATAAAAAACTTTTTTAGTTATGTGTTTGAATTGATCAAGGTGGTTTTAATTTCTCTGGCCATAATTATTCCCATCAGATATTATTTAATCCAGCCGTTTTACGTCAAGGGCGCTTCCATGGAGCCGAATTTTTACGACCGGGAATATTTAATCATTGACGAAATCAGTTATCGTTTTCATGAGCCGGCTCGCGGCGATATCGTGGTTTTCCGTTATCCGCGCAACCCGGAAGAATATTTTATCAAAAGAGTGATTGGCCTGCCGGGAGAAAAAGTGCAGATTAAGGATGGCGCGATTTATATCTACAACCAAGCGCAGCCAGACGGCCTTAAATTGGCGGAAGCCTATTTGCTGGCCGACACTTTGACTTATGGCTTGAGCGGCGCGGCCGTGGCTTTGGGCGATGGTGAATATTACGTCTTGGGAGATAACCGCAACGCCTCCAAAGATTCCCGAAGTTTCGGTCCAGTGGACAAAAAATTTATCACCGGACGGGTATTGCTGCGCGGCTGGCCGTTTAATAGGGTTGGCGTGTTTTCGGCGCCGGAATACAGTTATTAAAAATATAATTTTTTTATATGCCAAAAATGTTTAAGAAAAAAGAGGCGGAAGAAAAAATTTTTAAAGTTAAGCGCGGCAAATTTATTTCTCGTCTTAGGGGCATGAAAGATATTTTGCCGGACGAATACAAATATTGGAATTTAGTGATAAAAAAAGCTTCGGAGTTGTCCAAGGCTTATGGTTTTAGGCGCTTGGAAACTCCGATTTTAGAAAATCTAGAGCTTTACGAGCGTTCTAGCGGCCGGGCTTCGGACCTAGTCACCAAGGAAATGTTTTCTTTCGTAGATAAAAACGACGATAAAATCGCCCTGCGGCCGGAAGCCACGCCGGGCCTGGTTCGGGCTTACGTTGAACACGGCATGTTCAATCTGCCTCAACCGGTAAAATTGTTTTGGCTCGGCCCGGTCTTCCGCCATGACAAGCCCCAGGCCGGCCGCTTCCGCCAGTTCAGCCAATTCAACCTAGAGACCATCGGCGAACCCAGCCCGGTGGCCGATGCCGAGCTGATCGCTCTAACTTATTATTTTTTTAGCGAGCTGCAATTGGAAGTGGCGATTCAGATAAACAGCATCGGTTGCGCGCTTTGCCGCAAGGAATACTTGGTTAAACTGGATAATTTTTATAAAGAGCGCGGCCGGCGCGCCAAGCTCTGCCAGACTTGCAAAAAAAGATTAGCGAAAAACCCCTTGCGCTTGCTGGACTGCAAAGAAAAACAATGCCTGGAAATAGCCGGCGAAGCGCCGCAAATCGTGGACAGCTTGTGCGACGACTGCCGTAACCATTTTATAAAAGTCTTGGAATATTTGGACGGCTTGGACATTCCTTATAATTTGAACCCAACTTTGGTCAGGGGACTGGATTATTATAACCGCACGGTTTTTGAAATTTGGCCATCCTCCGCTGAAGCTACGGATGGTAAACCCGCCGAGGCGGAAGCGCTTAGAAATGAACAGCCCAGACAAAACGCCTTGGGCGGCGGCGGCCGGTATGACGGTTTGGTTGAACATTCGGGCGGTCGGCCCACTGAAGCTTGCGGTTTTGCCATCGGCCTGGAAAGAGTGATTTTAAAAATCAAAGAGAAAAATATTCCGCTTAAGGATGAAGAAAAGGGTGATATCTTTCTGGCGCAACTGGGCGACCAGGCCAGAAGGAAAATTATGCTTTTATTTGAAGAACTGCGCAAGTCGGGCTTGAGCGTGCGCCAAGCGTTTACCAAAGACAGCCTAAAAGCGCAGTTGGAAGTGGCTAATAAAATGGGGGTGAAATATACTTTGATTTTGGGCCAGAAGGAGATTATGGACGGAACGATTTTAATCCGCGACATGGAGTCGGGCATTCAAGAGGTGATTGATTATAAAAAAATCGCCGTTGAGCTGGAGAAGAGATTGAGTAACAATAAATAACCTAAACTAAATAGAAAGCGAGGTGGACCCGTGGCAGAGTTTAAAAGAAAAAAAGGCGAAAGCTTTGAAAGTTTTTTGAGGAGATTCAACAAAAAAATGCAACAAAGCGGCAAATTATATTTGGCCCGCCAGGTTCAACATGTTCAGCCGAAAATTAATAAGACGCAGCAGAAAAAACGCGCTTTGGTCGGCATGAAGCTAAAGTCAAAAAGAGAATATTTGAAAAAAATCGGCAAACTTAAAGAAGAGCCGAGAAAAAGATGGTAAGATATAACAATTAACAGTTAACCATTAACTATTAACCTGATGAGCAGTCTTATAGAAAAAATAAATAGCGACCTGAAAGCGGCGATGATGGAAAAGCGCGCCGATGAGTTGTCGGCCTTAAGAATGCTGATTGCCGCCGCGCATAATAAAGAAATCAGTATTCGTGAAAAAGGCGCGGCTGAATTGTCCGACGAGCAGATTATTGAAGTGGTGGCCAGCGAAATTAAAAAACGTAAAGATTCCGTGGAAGCATATGTTGCTGGCGGCCGGCCGGAGCTGGCGGATAAAGAAACCACGGAAATAAAAATACTGCAAAAATATTTGCCGGCGCAGTTGTCTGATGGCGAGCTGGAGAAAATTGTTCAGGAAGTCGTGGCATCGGGCGCTGATAATTTCGGCAAAGTGATGGGTCAGGTGATGGCGCGCGTTAAAGGCAAAGCCGCTGGCGCTCGCGTCGGCGAGCTGGTGAAAAAGTTGTTGGTGAGATAGATTGCTGCTTGGGTTGGATGGAAAAATAAATTAAGCTATAATTAAAGCATAATTATTTTTAATTATATTTTATGAAGAGGAGGATTTTTTTCACCCCGTGAAATAATTTTGCTTTTGAGCAAAATTCCCGTTTACGGGATTTCACGGGGTGAACCCCGTGAAATAATTTTGCCAAAGGCAAAATTAGCGCGGAGCGCTATTTCCTGGGGTAAATTTAGCCTGCCGATTTTGCTTTTGGCCTGGTTTTTTGTTTGGGGCGGGCCGGCCAAAGCGGCCGATGTCGTAATTACGGCTGACACGGTTTGGTCTAAAGGCGAGGTCAGAGTGATTGACGGCGACGAAGGTTTGGCGGTCATGCCGGGCGCGAAATTAACCATTGAAGCCGGCGTAATTATCAAGCTGGCGCCGAACAATGCGATTATGGTAATGGGAGAATTAGATATTCAGGGCAGCGCGGTCGAACCGGTAATTATCACCTCGTTAAAGGACGACAGCGCGGGCGGGGACACCAATGGAGACGGAAACAGCGCCGCGCCGGCACCGGGCGATTGGCACGGCATTTTCGCCAACAGCCCTGACGCGCGAATTGAGATTGATTACGCGCGCATCAGCTACGGCGGAGGCTATTTTGACAACGAATCAGCTCTTTTGGCAATCAATCAGGCGGCTGAATTAAACTTGAGCCACAGCCAGATTGTTAATAATAAAGGCCTTATCGCAATTAACCAGGCCTTGGTTGCCAAGATAAACTACTCCAACATTTTCAATCCTGATTTTTGCCTTGACCAAGATCCATTCGGCATGGAAATTCCCCTGACTTATTGCGGCGGGCCGACCGTGTTTTATAACGGCGCCACCGCGCTTGACGCGTCCAATAATTACTGGGGGCATGAGGCTGGGCCGACTTTGTTTGAGCAGATGAGCGGTCAGTCAGACATCAAGGGCACGGCCATTAGCGGCAATATCAATTATCAGCCGTTTTTGACTTCGCCTTGGTTAGCCGAGCCGGCGCCGGCCGAACCGGAGCCGGTGATTTTGATTCCGGGCATCTTAGGCAGCTGGAACATTTCCGGCCGCTGGCAGATTGACCCGATTTTCCATACTTACGACAATCTAATGGAAGCTTTGATCGCGGCTGGCTACCGGGAAAGCAGTTTAGGCCAGGACCAGCCGACTTTATTTACTTTTCCTTACGACTGGCGGGCCGACAATAACATCACGGCCGGACTGCTAAAAGAAAAAATCAGGCAGGTTAAAGAAATAACCGGCGCGGATAAGGTGGATTTGGTGGCCCACTCCATGGGCGGCCTGGTGGCGCGGTCGTATATTCAAGGCGACGGTTATCAGGATGACGTTGACCAAGTGATATTTTTAGGCACGCCGCATTTGGGAGCGGTGGAAAGTTATTTGAAGTATGAAGGGGCGTATTTTCAGAGTAATTTTGTGCCTTTGCAAAAATATCTATTCCAAGTTGAGGCCGCTACTCAAGGTTATTTGGACTTAACTGATTACATTAGAGTTCAAGTTCCTACAGTTGAACAATTATTGCCTATTTACGATTACCTAAAAGACAAACAGCCGGACGACTCCTGGCAACTGCGACCCTACCCGTTAAATTATCCGCAAAATAATTATTTGGAACAATTAAACAGCCAAGCAAACACGGCTTTGTTGAATCAAAGAGTTGATATCACTAATATTGTAAGCGATTTGGGCGCTGACAGCACCTTAAATTATCTTAAAGTAATCGCTGATCCGGATACAACCGACAATCAATGGCAGTCCGGCTACCCCGAAGATTTGGATAATAATTTAATAGATTAAGAAATCCACCGGCGTAGCCGGTCGTCCACGGTTTCCTCTTGCGGACGAAGTCAGTTTGAACTATGGTATAGGCATAATTCAGTAAAATAATTAAGCCTATGCCTCAAGACAAACTAAGTAAATACCGCCGGCAATCCCACGCCACCTACGATTGCCGCTACCACTTGGTCTGGGTAACAAAATATCGTTTTCGCGTCATTGACAAGGAAGTAGAAATAGCCTTGAAATGGGCGATTAAAGATATTTGCGACTGGAAAGATATCGAGATTCTGGAAGGAGCGGTTAAAGCAGAACATATTCATCTGTATCTGCAAATCCCGCCAAAATACTCTATTTCCGACGTAATGAAATGGCTGAAAGGCAAAAGTTCGGAACGATTGCTGCAAAAATTTCCCGCTTTGGAAAAACAATATTGGGGCAGACATTTGTGGGCCAGAGGCTACTTTGTCTCTACCGTAGGCATCACAGATGACATCATCAGACAGTACATCCAAAAACAGCGTGATGAAGAACTGCGGGAATTTGTCGGCAAGTGGAAACCTTAAAAGGACAAAGTCCGTGTCGAGAGTTTAATTCCACCGACAGGGTCGGTGGTAGTTTAAAAGCAATGTGCAGTTTTTGCACATTGCTAAATGAATATAAATTATGATAAAATCCGAAAACAATTATGCTTTTATAGATAGCCAAAATTTGAATTTGGGAATCAGAGAGCTTGGCTGGGCATTAGATTATAAAAAGTTCCGTATTTATTTAAAGGAAAAATATGGTGTAACTGCGGCTTATATGTTTATCGGTTATATTCCCGAAAATAGTGATATGTACGCCGCCTTGCAGAAATCCGGATTTATTTTAAAGTTTAAGCCGGTTTTGCCGAATAAAGATGGTTCACATAAAGGCAATATTGACGCTGATTTAGTTTTGCAGGCAATGATTGATTTTTTTGAAAATAAATTTGATAAGACAGTTATTGTGACGAGCGACGGAGATTTTTATTCTTTGGTTAAATATATCTATGACCATGGCCGTCTTAAAGCGGTAATTAGTCCGCATCAGAAAACCTGCTCTACTTTATTAAAAAAAACTGCCAGAGAAAAAATTATTTTTATTGATAATTTAAGAAACAAACTTGAATATAAAAAAGCACCGCTTAAGGACGGAACCTTAAGAGGTGCTTTTTAATGTGTATTCTATTATTAGAATAGCAGATTTTTTATAAAAGTCAAGTAAAATTGATAAAAAGAGCGAATAATAGATAAAAATTATTGTTAATTTATTGAAATAAATTCTGGATTCCCGCCGGAGTTTATCCGCCTCTGGCGGGCGGGAATGACAGAGAAAATATATGTTTACCAAAAATTTTAAGCATTTAACTTATAAAGACGTGGGCATTGCCGGCGGCAAAGGGGCGAGTTTAGGCGAGATGACGCAGGTTGGCTTGCTGATTCCGCCCGGGTTCGTTGTTTTAGCGAGTGCGTTTGACAGATTTTTGGAAGAAACCGATTTAGAAATGGAAATTTCCTCGGCCTTAAAAAGGGTGAATTATAAGGACGTGAATTCGGTAGATAAGGCGTCAAACGTGATACGAGATTTAATTCATGATAAGGTTATGCCGGCCGACATAAAAAAAGAAATTTTAGCAGAATTTAAAAAATTGAAAGTCAAATTCGTGGCCGTGCGCTCGTCGGCTACGGCCGAAGATTCGTCGGTCGCTTCCTGGGCCGGCGAGCTAGAAACCTATTTAGATACGACTGAAAAAATGCTCGTGGAAAATGTAAGAAAATGCTGGTCGTCGTTGTTTACGCCTCGGGCAATTTTTTACCGGCAAGAAAAAGAGATGTTAAAAACCAAAGTTAGCGTAGCCGTGGTAATTCAAGAGATGATAGCGTCGGAAATTTCCGGCATTGTTTTTACCGTGCATCCGGTAACCAAAAATAAAAATCAGATGATTATTGAAGCCGGCTGGGGGCTCGGGGAAGCAATAGTTTCCGGCCAGGTTACGCCGGACGCTTATATTATAGATAAACGAGATTTATCTATAATAGATATAAATATCGCTAAACAGGAAATGATGATAATTAGAAAAGCCGGCGGCGGCATTAAACATGCGGCCGTTTCTAAAGCTAAATTAGAAAAACAGAAATTAAACGGCAAGCAGATTGTGGCGTTGGCGAGAATTTGCGCGCAGATTGAAAAACATTATAAAAAGCCGCAGGACATAGAATGGGCCATGGCCAAAGGAAAAATATATATAACACAGTCAAGGCCGATTACGACGTTGTAGGCATGTAATGACAGCTGTATGCCAAAAGCATACGATTGTATAGTTAATAGCATACAATTTAATACCATTACCTAAATTTGTAATAATCTATATGTTTAATAAAACCAATAAAATCAGAGTTACGGTGGACAAAAGCCATCTGTTTACCTTGGGCGAAAAAATGTACCGCGAAAGCATTGAGTTCGTGCGCGAGCTGGTCAATAACGCTTACGACGCTGACGCTACCGACGTTTTGGTTTTAATCGCGGACGATAAAATCGAGGTGGCCGATAACGGCGCCGGCATGAATACTAAAGGGCTGGAACAGTTTTTTACCATTGGCTCGGAAGAAAAAAGGACGCACGGCGTCTCGCCCAAATTCGGCCGCAAGCGCATCGGCCAGTTCGGCATCGGCAAATTCTCGGCCTTGGCCTTAGCCGACGAATTTATTGTGGAAAGCGTCAGAGGAAAATACAAATATACCGTGGTGTTCAGCCGCGCTTCCTGGAAAAGCGACCAAAGCTGGGACCTGCCGATAAAAAAAGAAGAGGCCACCGCCTTAGACAAAGAAGGCACAAAAATAATTTTAAACCATTTGACGAAAAAAGTGAGCCTAGCCGAGGCGGAAAAATATTTAAGAGAATCGGTGCCGTTGCGCGCCAAAAAATTCAGCGTTTATTTAAACAATAAAAAGGTCAGCGCCCGGACCGTGCCCGGCCGAATTATTCCGTTTAATATTAAAACTATGTACGGCTTGATCGAGGGAGAAGTTATCGTGGCCTTGGACGCGCGCGACGTTTTGGAACCGGGCATGGAATGCCGCGTCAAGCAGGTGTTGATTAAGCGCGATTTGTTCGGCGTTGAGCGCAAATATCATCATGGCCTTAATAAAATCACTGGCTCGGTCAACGCTGATTTTTTGCCCTTGATTTCCGCGCGTACGGATTTTGTGATTGACAGTCCGGAATATAAATTGTTTTATCAGCTGATGCAAAAGCAGCTGGAGTCGGTGTTGGCAGATTTAAAAAAGCAAAGCGAGACTAAGAATTTTAAAAAAATCAATCAAGAACTGGCCGAGGTAATGAAGCAGATTAAAGACGCGCTAATACTTAATCCGGATTTTGTGCCGGCCGGCCGAGCCGTGACGCGGCTTAAGCGGGCCGGACGGGCAGTCGGAGCTTTGGCCGGAGTTGATTTGGATAAAAGGGAAATAAAAAATAAAAATGAAACGGCTGTTAAAACTGAAAAATCAGAAAAGCCGGAAGCTCAACCTGAACCGAAAATTCAGGCTAAGCCGCTGGTGGTTAAAAAAATTAGATTGAAAAAATTAGGCATTTCCTGCGGCGTGGTTAGTCTGGGCGAGGACGGGCCGGAAGTATTGAGTCAAGGCAATTTGATTTATATCAATCAGGACCATCCGCTTTACCAGAAATTTTATAAAAAACGGGAGCAGTTTATCCTTAATTTAATGCGCCTCATAACACAGGAAATTGTGCTCATGAAAAAATCGCGCATCACGGCCGCCGAGGCCTTTAGCTGGCAAAGCAAGCTGTTACAGGACGCTTTAAGCAAATAAAATTTTACCGAAGTCAGATTAACGAAGAAGTGGACGCGAATAAGGGGATAGTAAAGATTATAAGAAAAAAAGAGCGAAGAATAAATAAAATATAATTTGGAAATGGATTGCGGGTCGGGGCCGGGATGACAAAATCCCCTTAATTCCCCTTTACAAGGGGGATAAAATTATGCAAATCTTAAAAATAAACATAAATAAAATAACTCAAGAAAAGATTGATTTGATCGCGGGATATTTAAAAAGCGGTAAAGTAATCGTTTATCCGACGGATACGGTTTACGGGCTAGGCTGCGACGCGCGCAACGCCGAAGCGATTAAGAAAATAAATAAAATTAAAGGCGAAAAAGGCAATAAGCCGCTAATCGCCTTGATTAGTGATTTTCTAATGTTACGGCAGTATTGTTTTATTAACCAAGAGCCGGAGAAGTATTTAAAAGCAGTCTGGCCGGGGAAAGTGACGGTGATTTTAAAGCGCCGGCCGATTCTGCCCGATGAACTGACCGGCGGGCGAAATAGTCTGGCCGTCAGGTTGCCGAAAAATGATTTTTTAATTAAAATTATCAGTGAAGCCGGTTTACCGATTGTCTCTACCAGTTTAAATAAGAAAGGCGAAAAGCCTCTCTCGGAGGTAAAAAATTTAGAAAAATATTTTAAGTATTTGCCGGATTTGGCAATTGACGCGGGAACGTTGAAGGGCAAGCCGTCCAGGATAGTTGATTTAAGGGATATAAAAAATATTAAGATAATTAGGAAGTAATAAAATCCCCCTGACCCCCTTTGTCAAGGGGGCATAATTTATGCTGATTGATACCCATGCCCATGTAAATTTTAAAGCCTTTCAGGCAGATGACGACGAAGTAATTCGGCGCTCTTTGGCGGCCGATACCTGGATGATTTTAGTTGGTTCGGAAGTAAAAACTTCCAAGCGCGCCTTAGAATACGCGAATAAGTATGAAAAGGGGGTTTACGCCGCGGTCGGCCTGCATCCCATGCATACGCGCGAGCAGAAAGTTGAAGGCGAAGATTATAATTTTATAACCCGCGAAGAAGAATTCAGCTATGACGTTTATGAGAAGCTGGCGCAGTTTAAAAAAGTCGTGGCCGTGGGCGAAATCGGTTTGGATTATTATCATCTTGATTACGCGACCGACATGGCTGCTCTTAAGCGAAAACAAAAACAAATTTTTACCCGCCAGCTTGAGCTGGCAAAAAATTTAAAGCTGCCGGTGATTATCCATTGCCGCCAGGCGCATGACGACATGCTGGAAATTTTAAAAGCTTTTAAAAAAGACCATAAAGACAGCTTGCCCAAGGACAAAGCCTGGGGCGTGATGCATTGTTTTTCCGGCGACGAAGAATTGGCCTGGCAGTATTTTAAGCTGGGATTAAATATTTCTTTTACCGGTTTAATTACCTTTTCCGCGCAATGGGATGATTTAATCCGGCGCCTGCCTAATGATAAATTCATGGTGGAGACCGATTGTCCTTATATGACGCCGGAACCATTTCGCGGCCGGCGCAACGAGCCGTTGTTCGTTAAAAAAGTGGCGGAGAGGATCGCGGAAATCAAGAATTTAAGCCTAGAAAAAATCTCTGAAATTACGACAAATAACGCTAAAATACTATTTAATATTTAATCAGCCCGGTAAATTAAAAATAAATTAAGCATTGACTTTTAGTTTTATCCAGTATAAAATAATGGTGGATAAGTTAGGCGGTTTATGGATAAAATTTAACATATTATGAACTCCGTTAGAATTTGGCCAGTATATTTTTTTAGAAGCGCGAAGGATTAAATATTACTATAATGAGAAAACAAAATAAAGTTTCTAACGGGGTAAAAAAACAAGCCTGGTGGCAGCCGGCGATATTAATGTTTTTCAGGCTGTCTGTCTGGATCGCGGTTCCGATAATTATCGCTTTATTCGTCGGTAAATGGCTGGATAAAAAATATCAGAGCGAGCCCTGGCTTTTTTTATTGTCAATCGGCCTGGCTTTTATTGTTTCGTTGTCAGGCTTAATTAAAAATACGATTGCTGAATATAAAAAAATTGAAGAAGCCGAAAGAACCAAGATAAATAAAAAATAAATTCGGATAAATTTTTACCCTGATTTTTTTGTTTTTCCATTATGTCAGCCAACGCCAGCCAAATTACCAGCGAACATACCCTATACGCCGAACCCGTTTTGACCATCGGCGGATTTACGGCAACCAATTCTTTTCTTAATTCCTTGCTGGTAATTTTCATCGTCGCGATCTTCGCTTTATTTTTTAAATCAAAAATTAAGCCGGTGCCGCGGGGATTGCAGAACGGAGTTGAGGCGGCCATTGAGTCTCTTTTGGATGTTTTTGATTCGGTTACCGGTTCTAGAGAAAAAACTTTGAAATTTTTTCCGATAATTTTCAGTTTTTTTGTTTTTATTCTGCTTAATAATTGGCTGGGGCTTTTGCCCGGAGTCGGTTCAATCGGCCAAATAGTTTCCGAACACGGCGAGAAAATTTTTGTGCCTTTATTCCGCGGCGGCACGGCTGATTTAAATACCACGTTGGCTTTAGCCAGCATCGGCCTGGCCGCCAGCCATATTTTCGGCGTTATTTTTGTCGGCTGGTGGCGCTATTTAAACAAGTTTATCAACCTTAAGGCTTTAGCGGAAATTCCCGGAAAAATTTTTAAAGAACCAACGGTTTTAATTATCAATCCGATTAAATTTTTTGTCGGTTTGCTGGAAATAATCAGCGAAATCGCCAAATTAGCCAGCCTGTCGTTCAGGCTTTTCGGCAATGTTTTCGCCGGCGAGGTTTTATTGGCCTCCATGTCCGCTATTTTGGCTTTTGGCCTGCCGATTCCGTTTATGTTTTTAGAAATTTTAGTCGGCTTGATTCAAGCCTTGATTTTTTCCATGCTGATTTTAACATATTTAACGGTCATGACTGCCGCGGAAGAACATTAAAGCGTAAAATTAATTATTTATAATATAAATTTTTGAAGATGAGATTTGAATTTTGGCGAGCTTAAATTATTCCCAATTTTCAATTTTCAATTTTCAATTTTCAAATTATGGAATCAATAATGTTGGCCAAAGCCTTAGCCATAGGCATTGGTGCTTTAGGCCCGGGTATCGGTGTTGGCTTAATTGGCGCCAAAGCCATGGAAGCGATTGGCAGAAACCCCGAAGCTTCGGGTAAGATTTTAGTTTCCATGCTATTAGCCTCGGCTTTCGCCGAAGCGATCGCTATTTACGCCTTGGTAATCGCTTTTAGCATCAAATAAGTTAACGATTTAGTAATTTAGCGGACTGTCCCGGGCGCGATGTTCGGGACAGGGGCGAAATTATTATTTTTTAAATTTATTATTTATGGGCAGTTTAATAGATACATTTCATATTGATATCAGGCTATTAGCCGCCCAAGCGGTTAATTTTGCCATTGTTTTTTTAATTCTTTATTTTTTTATTTTTAAACCTTTGTCAAAAGTAATGGCGGACCGTTCGGCCAAAATCGCTAAAAGCTTGGCGGACGCCGAGGAGATTGACAGAAAATTAGCTGAAGCGGAGAATAAATATAAAGTAAGGCTTGCCGAGGCCAAAAAGGAAGCCAATTTAATTTTAGATAAAGTCAACCGTCAAGCCGAAGAAAACAAGCAGGCGATGATAATTCGGGCCAAAGAAGAAATCGGACAGATAATTAACCAAGAAAAGCAAAAAATGCAGGTAGAAAAGGCGGCCACGCTTAAAGAAATTAAAAAAGAAACAGCAGGCTTGGTAATCGCGGCCGTGGAAAAAGTTTTGGGCGAAAAAATGGACGGGAAAAAAGACGGAGAGATGATTAAGCAGATGATAAAATAATGAAAATTACGGCTAAACAATTCGCCTTGAGCTTGTATGAAGCGGTAACGGGAAAACCGGCCGCTCAAGTTAAGAGCGTGATAAAAAAATTCGTTGAACTTTTAGCTGAGAAAAACATGTTGAGTCTGGCGGATAAAATCGTTGCCCAGTTTGTAAAAATATGGAATGAGAAGCGCGGCATCGTGGAGACGGAAGTAGTGAGCGCCAACAACCTTAATAAAGAAACAATTAAATTATTAAAAAATTATATTATTAAATTATCAGGCGTTAAAGAGGTTGTAGTGGATGTGAAAGCGAATAAAGGTTTATTAAGCGGAGTGATAATACGATATGGCGATAGAGTCTTGGACGGCAGCCTTAAGACGCGGTTAGAGGAATTAAAAAGCGAGTTAATTAAATAATTTTAGAATTTATTATATGTCTACCAAAGATTTTATTATTGAACAATTAAAAGAGCAAATCGCCGATTTTAAAGTTAAAGCCAAGCAAGAAACCGTGGGCCGGGTGATTGAAGTCGGCGACGGTATCGCCAGAATTGAAGGCGTTTCCGATGTCATGATGTCGGAGATGCTTGAATTTAAGACTTCTAAGGGCTCGGTCTATGGCGTGGCTTTGAATTTAGAAGAAGATCGCGTTGGCGCCATAATTTTAGGCGATTATCTCGGAATTAAACAAGGCGACGAAGTAAAATGCTTAAAAAGAATTTTGGAGGCGCCGGTAGGCGAAAGCTTGGTCGGCCGGGTAGTTAACCCGCTAGGCGAGCCGCTTGACGGCAAAGGCGAAATCGCGGCCGTGAAACATTATCCGGTGGAAAAAATCGCTCCGGGCGTAATTACCCGCGAATCGGTTAAACAGCCGGTGCAGACCGGCATTAAAGTCATTGACGCGATTATTCCGATCGGCCGCGGCCAGCGCGAATTGATTATCGGCGACCGCCAAATCGGCAAAAGCGCCATCGCTATTGATACGATTATCAACCAGAAAGGCC
Organism: Parcubacteria group bacterium CG2_30_45_37; assembly: GCA_001873515.1. Lineage (GTDB taxonomy): Bacteria > Patescibacteriota > Patescibacteriia > Patescibacteriales > GWC2-42-12 > CG2-30-45-37. The sequence continues at coordinate 20,703 of MNZH01000004.1, forward strand.
AAAAGATGAAATGCGTTTATGTGGCGATCGGCCAAAAAGAATCAAAGGTGGCCGGCCTGGTGGCCAAACTGGAACAGTGCGGCGCCATGGAATATACCATCGTGGTTTTGGCCGGCGCTTCGGACCCGGCGTCGCTACTCTACATCGCGCCTTACGCCGGCTGCGCCATGGCCGAATATTTTTTAGATAAAGGCGAAGATGTTTTAATCGTTTACGATGATTTGTCAAAACACGCGGTGTCTTATCGTGAAATTTCCCTGCTGTTGCGCCGGCCGCCCGGGCGTGAAGCTTATCCGGGCGATATCTTTTATCTGCATTCCCGCCTCCTGGAACGCGCTTGCAAATTAAATAAGGATTTTGGCGGCGGCTCGATTACGGCTTTACCAATTATTGAAACCCAGGCCGGCGACATGTCGGCCTATATTCCGACCAATGTTATTTCCATTACCGACGGGCAGATTTATTTAATGCCGGAATTATTTTATCAGGGTAGCCGCCCGGCCGTGGACGCCGGCCTGTCGGTGTCGCGCGTGGGCTCAAGCGCCCAGATTAAGGCCATGAAAAAAGTGGCCGGCAAAATGAAGCTGGAAGCCGCCCAATTCCGGGAATTGGCCGCTTTCGTCCAATTTGGCTCGGACTTGGACAAAGACACCAAGGCCAAGCTGGAACGCGGCAAGAGGCTTTCCGAAATCTTTAAGCAGGGCCAATATAGCCCGGTGCCGGCGGCTAATCAGGTGCTGATTTTTTACGCTTTAATTAACGGCTTGGCCGACGACGTGCCGGTGGAAAAAATTTCCGACTTTGAAACGGGGTTGTTTAAATACGCGGCTGTCTCTGGCGCGAAAATTTTAAAAGAAATCAGTGAGAAGCAGGATCTTAATGATGAGCTGGAAAAGAAGATGAAGGAGCTGATAAATGACTATAAAGATAGCGAAATATGGCTTCGTCAAGAGACATAAAAAACAGAATCAAATCCATCGGCAACACCAAAAAAATTACCCGCGCCATGGAAATGGTGTCGGCCGCTAAAATGCGCAAAGCCATTGAAGCGGTACTTAAAACCCGGTCTTACGCCAATTTAAGCTGGTCAACGGTTTTAAATTTGGCCAAAGCCGGCAATGGTCAGAACGGCCAGGCTTTGCATCCTTTGCTGATTAAAAGAAAACCGGCCGAGAAGGTGGCGCTGATTTTGATTACCTCTAATCGCGGGCTCTGCGGCGGCTTTAATTCGGCCATAGTAAAAAAAGCCGTTGAATCAATCAAGCGGCACCAGGCGAGCAGCCACGAATTTATTTTAATCGGTAAAAAAGGGGCGGCCGCGCATAAAAATTTTGGTTTTGAGGTAGCGGCCGATTTTCCTAAACTGGATTATATTAACGAGGTTAAGGAAGTCGTGCCGGCGGCGCGCCTGGTGATTAACGATTATTTGGCCGGCAGATACGATAAAGTTATGGTGGCTTACACCGATTATGTTAACGCGGCCAAGCAGATTCCCCGGGTCAAGCAGCTTTTACCCATTGAAATCGATGAAACGGAAAAATATCTGGGCATTGTCGGCCAAGATACCAGACTGGGCGCGGGCCAAGAGTTTGTGGCGGAAAAAGAAAAACAGCACCTAACCCACGGCGAATTTATTTATGAATACACTTTTGAACCCAGCCCGGCAGAAGTTTTGGATGAAATGCTGCCGCGCTTGATTGAAATTCAGCTTTATCAGGCTTTGTTGGAGTCCAACGCCTCCGAGCATTCGGCGCGCATGACCGCCATGCACCAGGCCACGGAAGCGGCCGGCGACATGGTAGGCGAATTGACGCTGTCATTTAACAAAGCCCGGCAAGCCAGCATCACTTTGGAGATTGCCGAAATTAGCGCGGGCGCGAACGCGTTGGCGGAGTAAAAATATTCATTATTCAATTAAATTTATATGCCAGAAAAACAAATTAAAACAGGTCTAGTTAAGCAAATCATCGGCGCGGTCGTGGACGTGCAGTTTTCCGGCGCTTTGCCCGAAGTTTATACAGCTTTGGAAATTGATAACCATGGTAAAAAATTAGTTTTAGAAACCCAGCAGCATTTGGGCGCCGGAATGGTTAGGGCGGTGGCCATGGGCTCAACCGACGGACTTAAGCGCGGCGATAAAGTGGTTAACACCGGCGGCAACATTACCGTGCCGGTGGGGGACGCGACTTTGGGCCGGATTTTTAACGTCTTGGGCGAACCCGTGGACGGCCTGCCGGCGGCAAAAACCGCCAAGCGCTATCCGATTCATCGTCCGGCGCCTAAATTCGTGGAGCAATCCATCAAAACCGAAATTTTGGAAACCGGCATTAAAGTTATTGATTTAATCTGCCCGATTTTAAAAGGCGGTAAGGTGGGGCTGTTCGGCGGCGCCGGCGTGGGCAAGACCGTGGTGATTCAGGAATTAATCAATAACATCGCCAAAGCGCACGGCGGCGTGTCGGTGTTCGCCGGCGTGGGGGAAAGAACCCGCGAAGGCAATGACCTTTATCATGAAATGAAATCAGCCAAAGTTTTGGACAAGCTGGCCATGGTCTTCGGCCAGATGAACGAACCGCCCGGAGCGCGCGCTCGCGTTGGTTTATCCGGCCTGGCCATTGCCGAATATTTCCGCGACGAAAAAAATAAAGACGTTTTATTGTTTATTGATAATATTTTTAGATTCACCCAGGCCGGTTCGGAAGTATCCGCGCTTTTAGGCCGCATGCCTAGCGCCGTGGGCTATCAGCCCACTTTGGCCACGGAAATGGGCGAACTGCAGGAGCGCATCACCTCAACCGACAAAGGCTCAATTACTTCCATCCAGGCGGTCTACGTGCCGGCCGACGACTTAACCGACCCGGCGCCGGCCACGACTTTCGGCCACCTTGATTCTACCGTGGTGCTGTCGCGCAATTTGTCCGAGCTGGGCATTTATCCGGCCGTGGACCCGTTAGATTCATCGTCGGTAATTTTGGACCCGAAGATTGTCGGCGCCGAACATTACGGCGTGGCTCGCGGCGTGCAAAAGATTTTGCAAAGATATAAAGATTTGCAAGATATCATCGCCATTTTGGGCATGGAAGAATTGTCGGACGAGGACAAAATCACCGTGGCGCGCGCCAGAAAAATCCAGAGATTTTTGTCCCAGCCGTTCGCCGTGGCCGAAACTTTCACCGGCCACGCCGGCAAATACGTTAAATTAACCAAGACGATTAAAGGTTTTAAGGAAATTTTAGCTGGCCAGCATGACGGCAAATCAGAAGGGGAGTTTTATATGAAAGGCGGAATTGAGGAAGTGGGGAAATAAAAAATTTATATTTATGACTGACAAATACATCCAATTTGAAATTGTCACGCCCGAACGTGTCGTGTTTAAAGAGGAGATAAGCCAGATTACTCTGCCCACTAAAATGGGTGAGATTACGGTTCTGCCCAACCATATTCCTTTGGTTTCGGCGTTACTGCCGGGCGTGGTTCATGCTAAAAAAACAAATGGCGAAGATGAAATTATTTCCATTTCCGGCGGCTTTTTGGAGGTCTTAAAAGATAAAGTGGTAATTTTGGCGGACACAGCCGAACGCGCCGAAGAGTTAGATGTATCACGGCTGGAAGCGGCCAGGCAGCGCGCCGAGGAGTTAAAAGAAAAAGCGCGCCGAGGAGAAAAGGTTAATTTCGCCGAAGTTAACGCCGCGATTGAGCGCGAGCTGGCCAGGATCAAGGCGGTTAAAAGATGGAGGAAATTGAAAAATATAGAATAAAAAAATAATAAAACAATATGGAAAATTCAGATATTAAAAACATTAATAAACTTATGGAGACTAACATGGAGAAAATTAAAGAAATCGCAAGGAGTAATTTTTTAATTTGGAATCAAGCTCTCAAGACCGGTGATCAAAAGAAAGTGGCTGAACTTTACGCGGAGGGTGCGACTTTCTTGCCGACTGTTTCGGGTGAGTTTAAAAAAGGCCGGAGCGGAGCAGAGGAATATTTTAAGCATTTTCTTGAAAAAAATCCTACCGGCGAGATTGTTGATGACGAAGTTCAAATTCTTGGGTCTGATATTTATTTGCACTCAGGAATGTACAATTTTGAATTGGGGCCTGATGATAAGAGAGATATTGTTAAGGCTAGATTTTCTTATGTTGTTAAATTAAAGGAAGATGGCAGTTTTGAAATTTTGCACCACCATTCATCAATCAAGCCGTAACAAAAATATTACATAATAATAGATTTTCCATATTTAGCGACCTATCTTTTGCTTAGTCGTTTTTTATTAAAAATTAGGCCAAATTTAAGCCAAATTTAAAGACTTGACAATTGTTTTAAGGACGGCTAAAATACAATATATAGATTAGCGCTTGAATTAAGAGAGTGCTAAAAAAAAATAATTAATTTTACTGTCATTGCGAGGAGCGTCAGCGACGCGGCAATCTCCGGTAAATCGCTACGAACCTGAGATTGCTTCGCTCCTTTCAGTCGCTCGCAATGACAAACTTGTATTTTATGAAATTAAAACCTTTGCATGACCACTTAGTGGTTAAGCCGATCACCGAAGATGAAGTTACAAAATCCGGCATAGTTCTGCCTGATACCGTAGACAAAGAAAAGCCGGAAAAAGGCGAAGTCGTGGCCGTGGGCCAGGGCAAGCTCCTGGAAAACGGCCAGCGCGCGCCCATGAGCGTTAAAGTCGGGGACAAAGTTATGTTTAAGAAATATTCTCCGGACGAAATAAAAGTTGACGGCGTGGAATATTTGATAATTTCCGAAAGCGATATTTTGGGGATTTTAGAATAATTAATTTTAATTTTCATTCATATGGCGAAACAAATCATTTATGACGAAAAAGCCAGAAACGCTTTAAAAAGAGGCGTTGACCAGCTGACCAACGCGGTTAAGGTGACCTTGGGTCCCAAAGGCCGGAATGTGGTGATTGAAAAAAGCTACGGCGGCCCGACCATCACTAAGGATGGCGTGACCGTGGCCAAAGAAATTGAGCTGGAAGATAAATTTGAAAATATCGGCGCCGAACTGATAAAAGAAGTGGCCTCAAAAACCAACGACGCGGCCGGTGACGGCACCACCACGGCGGCTTTGCTGGCGCAAGCCATGATCACGGAAGGCCTGAAAATGGTATCAAGCGGCGTTAGTCCGATTGAATTAAGGCAAGGCATGGAAAAAAAGGTGGCGGAAATCGTGGCCAATTTGAAAAAAATGAGCAAAACCATTTCCACTAAAGAGGAAATCGCCCAAGTGGCTTCCATTAGCGCCAATGACAAGGAAATCGGGCAAATCATCGCCGAAGCCATGGAAGCCGTGGGCAAGGACGGAGTTATCACGGTTGAAGAAGGCCAGACTTTCGGCGTAACCAAAGAAGTGGTGGAAGGCATGCAGTTTGATAAAGGCTATGTGTCCGGCTATATGATGACCAATACCGAAACCATGAAAGCCGAATTTAATGAGCCTTACATTTTAATCACTGATAAAAAAATCGCGTCCGTCCAGGAGATTTTGCCGCTACTGGAAAAAATCGCCCAATCGGGCAAAAAGGATTTAGTAATTATCGCGGATGAAATTGAGGGCGAAGCTTTGGCCACTTTCGTGGTCAATAAATTGCGCGGGACTTTTAACGTCTTGGGAATTAAAGCGCCGGGCTTCGGCGACCGCAGAAAAGCCATGCTGGAAGACATCGCGATTTTAACTGGCGGTAAGTTTATCACTGAAGAAGTGGGTTTAAAATTGGAAAAAGCGGAAATCTCTGATTTGGGTAGCGCGCGCAAAGTGGTTTCTTCAAAAGACGATACCACAATTGTGGAAGGCAAGGGCGATAAAAAAGCCATTAATAATCGCGTGGCGGCTATTAGGAAAGAATTGGAAATAACCGACTCGGATTATGATAAAGAAAAATTGCAGGAGCGGCTGGCCAAATTAGCCGGCGGCGTGGCGGTCATTAAAGTTGGCGCGGCCACGGAAACCGAAATGAAAGAAAAAAAGGACCGGATTGAAGACGCTTTGAACGCCACGCGCGCGGCCGTGGCCGAAGGCGTAGTGGCCGGCGGCGGCTTGGCTTTGGCGCAGGTCGGTAATGCTTTTACTGAATTGACCGACAAAAAAGACGACCCGGCCGGCTCTAAATTGGTGGACATCGCGGTTTTAGAGCCCATCAAGCAAATCGCGGCCAACGCGGGTAAAGACGGCTCCTTAGTTTTATATAACATCATGAAAGAATATAAGGCCGGCAACAAGAATCTGGGCTATAATGCCATGACGGATAAATTTGAAGATATGTTCGCGGTCGGCATCGTTGACCCGACCAAAGTGGTGCGCTCGGCTTTGGAAAACGCGGCCAGCGCGACCATTATGTTTTTAACCACCGAAGCGGTAATCGCGGACAAGCCGGAGAAGAAAGAGCATAATCACGGCGGTGGCTCAGCCGGCGGCTATGGCGGCCTGGACCCGTCAATGATGGGCATGTAGTCCTTCGCCAAGGCTACGGACTATAAAATATTAAATTTAAGACACTCGGTTTCAATGGACACCGGGTGCCTTTTGTTTTATAATAACAGCATGGAACTTACCAATCGTCCAATTAAAATAAACATCACCAGCGCCACGGTTTTTAAAATCGTCGCGATTTTGCTGTTGTTTTATTTTTTGTACTTAATCAGCGACATCTTAATTCTGTTTTTCGTTTCTTTGGTATTCTCCAGCGCTCTTGACCCTTGGGTGGACAAGCTGAAGCAGAAAGGCATCCCTCGTTCGCTGAGCGTTTTGGTGATTTATTTAATTTTTTTCGCGGTTTTGGGCGCGGCCATTTATTTGATAACGCCGGTAATTGTTAAAGAAATCAACGGCATCTCCGCCAACTCTTCGCATTATTTTGATTTAGTTTTTTCAAAATTCAGCAGTTTGCAGGACTACTCTTTGAGATACGGCCTATTGGATAATGTCGCCGGTTCGTTTGATATTTTTACCGGCTATCTGGAGACTACGGCCTCGGGCGTGTTTTTTACCTTGTTCACCATTTTCGGCGGCATCTTTTCCTTCGCCTTGATTTTAGTTTTAACTTTTTATATGGTGGTGGAAGAGAGCGCCATAAAAAAGCTGATTTGGTCGCTGGCGCCGGCCAAACACCAAGCCTATCTGATGCATTTGGTCAACCGCCTGCAATTGAAAATGGGCTACTGGCCGCGCGGCCAGCTGATTATCGCTTTGTCTTTGGCTGTCATGTCCTATATCGGCCTGGAAATTTTGGGCGTTAATTACGCCGCGGTGTTGGCGATTTTAGTCGGCCTGTTTTCTTTCATTCCTTACATGGGAGCGATTTTCGGCGCCATCCCGGCCGTGTTTATCGCTTTCACAGAGTCTAGCGTCTTGGCGGTTTTGTCCGTAATTTTGTTTTATATCATCCATTTTATTGAAGGCAATTTTCTTCAGCCCAAAGTCATGCAGAAAGCGGTGGGCTTAAACCCGATTATCAGCATCCTGGCCATACTGGCCGGGTTTAAATTGGCCGGCATCTTCGGCGCGGTTTTGTCCATCCCGGTTTCCACGGCTTTGGCGGTTTTCATTAAGGACGTATTTGCGGGCCGGGAGGCAA
>MNZH01000023.1 GCA_001873515.1 Parcubacteria group bacterium CG2_30_45_37
TTAGGTAATAAAATTTACTCTCAAAAATATTTATATATGCCTAAATATGAAAATTTTTCAAAGGAAGAATTGTTAAGATTTATTGAGAAGCAGGAACAGGAATTGGCGTAGAAAAAATAGCAAAAGCCATCGGCATATAATTAGCGGAATTATTTAAATAAAATTTTATATCATTATGGAAAATAATATTCATCGCAAAAAAGATTCGGCCAGATTATTTTGGGATTCTAAGCCCAAGCGCGCGGCTAATCCAAAGGACATAGAATTTCAAACCGCCGAAGTGGTAATCCCTAATCCGGGAAAAGCCGGGCAGTTGCCTATAAGCTTTCGCGATAATTTAATCGGCGAGGACGAGTTGGACAAACAAAAAATGAACCGGCTGATTTGGGGCGATAATCTTTTGGCCATGCAGGCACTACTGGCGCAAGGATATGAGGGGAAAATAAATTTGATTTATATTGATCCGCCGTTTGATTCTAAAGCGGATTATTCGCATAAAATAAAACTTCTTTCTTCTGTCATTCCCGCGGAGGCGGGAATCCAGAATATAGAAATTACCAAAGAGCCGAGCGTGATTGAACGGCTGGCGTATAAAGACACTTGGGCCGGTGGCACCGATAGCTATCTAGATATGCTTTATCCGCGCCTGCAACTAATGAAGCGGTTGCTCGCGCCAGACGGTTCAATTTATGTTCATCTTGATTGGCATAAAGGGCATTATGTCAAGGTTATGATAGATGAAATTTTTGGAAAAGAGAATTTTGTGAATGAGATTGTGTGGGCATATAGTACACAAGGACGACCTGAAAATAAATTTGCCAGAAAGCATGACACAATTTTTGTTTACTCACGCAATCCGGAGAAACATATTTTCAATGTTGAATTGGTTAAAATACCCTATAGTAAAGAATATATACAATCGCATTTTAGAGACAAGGATGAAAATGGTAAGGTTTGCAGAAAAAGACTTGATGCTGGGAAGTGGAGGACTTATTATCCTGATGAGGGAATGATTCCAAATGATGTATGGAGTGATATTTACTACGAGAACCCAATGTCAAAGGTTAAAACCAATTATGATACTCAAAAACCCGAGGCGCTACTTGAAAGAATCATAAATGCTTCTTGTTTAGAAAACGGATTGATCGCTGACTTCTTTAGTGGCTCTGGAACAACAATATCTGTCGCTGAAAAACTTAATCGTCGCTGGATCGGCTGTGAGCTGGGCAAAGTTGGCATCCAGGTCGCGCGCGGGCGGTTGGTTGAGCAAGAGTCAAAACCATTTTTAATTGAGAACATCGGCAATTATCAGCGCGAGATGATTTATCTGGGCGGCGGACGGATTTATGAAATGCAGAAAATTATTTTGAAACTTTACGGCGCCGAGCCCATGGCGAATCGCAAAGATTTAGGCGTGCGCCTGCCTGCGCCGCGCCGTCTGGACACAATCTATTTTGTATATGCTATACAGTGCGATGATGACAGCGTTTATATCGGCCAAACAAGCGATTTATTAAGGAGATGGGAAGAACATTGTGAAGGAAAAGCTCGTTGGACAGCCGCGCATAAACCAGTTGAAGTTATTTACCATGAAGAGTTCAATACGCGAGAGGAGGCTGAAGATAGGGAAAAGTGGTTAAAAACTGGATTTGGTAGAAAGTGGATTAAACGGGAGTTGAAGGCTGGTAGATTAAACAAATGGGATGAAAAAGCGGCGCGGCGCGCAGGTATGGATCATGATTTTGATGCGAGTAGACCTGCGCCGCAGGCAGGCAGGGAATTAGTTTATTGCGGTTATCCTGACCGGCCGGTGGCGGCGCATAAAGTTGAGGATTTAGCCATGGAAGCGCAAACGCTTGACGGCGCGGGTTATAAACGGCTGGTGATTTTGGCTTGGGATTATGAATATAATTATGACGAACTTTTGCAAACTCGCTTAAAGGCGGCGGGCAAAGATATTAAAACGGAAATTATCAGCCGTCAGATTCCCCCGGATATTTATGAATATTTAAAAAAGGCGCGAAACGAGGAAGAAATAGAGAAGCTGGCGGAAAAAATAAAGTTTTTTGAAAAGCCGTATTTAAAAGTTAAAAAGCCGGAAGTAAAAGGAAATACCGTTAGCGTCGGCATTGATAATTATGTGCTATATGATTTTCCACTTGGGTCAGGAAAGAAAGCTGACGAATCGCGGGAAGAGCTGATTCATTTAGTCAAAGATAATTTCGCCATACTAATTGATTACTGGGCGATTGATTGGGATTACGACGGCATAGTTTTCAAAAGCCAATGGCAGGATTTTCGCGGCAACGGCCGTAAAGCCAAAATCGTGGCGACAAAAAAAGAGCATACTTACCTGCCCGCCGAAGCTTCGGCGCAGGCGGGTGAAAAAAATGGAAAACACACCATCGCCATGCGCGTGGTGGACATTTTTGGCAATGACGCGACCGCGATAATTGAGGTGAAAATATGATATGTATACAATATGTATAGTATACAGACACACTATGCATATATAAATGTAAAAGTATTGTTTTTTCTGTAGATAAGTTATATATAGAAAATTATAAAATTATCTATATATGTAAAACTAAACTTACTCTTTTTATTGATAATTAGCATAAATTACACTTATAGTAAAATTTATATTTTGCTATATGTATAGAATATATGGCAAATAATCAACTAATACACAACATACTTTCAGAACCATCAGAATCAAGAACACTTGAGTTCAAGCGCCTTGGCAGCAGGAACGAAGGTCTTGATAAAACCTTGCAATCGATGGTTGCCATGGCTAATACCGATGGTGGAACGATAATTTTTGGAGTAGACGATCCTCAAAAAACCACACTCAAAGGAGCAGAAAGAATCTTTGGCATAGAGGAAAATATAGAACTTTACGATGAGCTCGGCGGTCTGTTAGAAAAATTTATCCCCCAATATCGGGAATTTGGCCGCCTGTCTTAATAGACGCGGGTGACGGCAAAAGAATTGGTTTGCTTTTTGTGCCAAAAGTTGGAGACGGATTTAGGCACTATGAAAATCATGTATGGGTTCGTTTAGAACGAGGGAATAAAATACTCAATCCTCAAGATATTTTGCATCTTGCATACGTGAAAGGATTTTCCAGATCAGACAAGGAATTAGTGGAAGTTGATTTTAATTTACTGAAAACTAATTTTTATGAGGCGTGGAGAAAGAAGCGCAATATTAGCGAAGATCAAATTGAGCGAATTTTAGAAAAAACAGGATTGGCCAGGCGAAGTGAAAGTAAAAAATTATTACCAACCAGAGCGGCAGTTTTACTGTTTGCTGAATTTCCGAACGATCTTTTAGAAACAAAGTGTTCTGTGCGCGTTTTCCAAATTGAAGGAAATTTAGAAACAATCACTAAAGAAACACTAAATTGGATAGGGACTCCAAAAAACATAAATGGTCCAATCGCAAAACAGATTACCGATGCCCATGAGCATGTTCTTGGGTTATTGAAATCGGGTATGCGAGTGCCATCTGGATTTAAAACAACATACAGTATTCCAGAGCGCGCTGTGAAAGAAGCAATAACCAACGCAGTAATTCACCGCGATTATTATACAAAACGAGATATTGAAATACGAATTTTTGAAGACCGTATAGAAATTGAAAGTCCTGGGTTATTTCCATTTAATATTACCCCCTCAAATATTGGGGTTGAACGGTCACATCAATATCGTAACGATTTATTGGTAAAACATCTACGTGAGTTTCCTGATCCGCCGAATCTTGATCAAAATGAGGGCGTACGAGCAATGCGTCAAACTATGTATACAGCGAATTTATACCCACCTATTTTTTGGACGTATCCAAATCTTCAGGATGCCGTAAGAGTAATTTTGCTTAACGAGAAAGCTCCGAGCGAATGGGATAAAGTTTCTGGTTATTTGATGAAAAATAAATACATAGTAAACTCTGAAGCGAGAAAAATTCTTTATACGGAAAATACTGTTAAGGTTTCAAAATTTTTTCATCGATGGGTTAAACAGGGACTTTTAACTAAAATAATTCCTAGGACGGGCGCAAAACGCAATGTGCGTTATAGATTACCGGCAACTGACGAAAAGATGTTATTTACCCAAGACAAAAGTAAATAACGCAATACCCCATAGTTTATAAGCAAATTAGCGTAGTTTATTTTCTCTCTATTTAAATTGGGCAAATTTTTAGAAGATTTTAGAAGAATGAAGTATTCTTGCTTGAAAATAAGGGATTTTTAGTATTTTAATTTCAATATAAATTAGAAGAAAGCCGATAATATTATGGTAAAAAAAGTTAAAAATATAATTTTGAATGAACTGCCGCTCGCCAAAGCATTGGCAGGCGAAGTACAAGCCTGGGCGGATCAAGGTTGGCAGGGCGTAACGCAAACAACCTACGAACTTTTAGCGTATTGGTTTAATCGCGGGGAAGAAGCCGATGAAAAATTTCATATTTGCCAACAGCGCGCGATTGAAACGATTATTTATTGCCATGAAATTTTAGGCATTAAAACATTGAAAGAGGCGTTTGAAAGATTCGCGCCGGAGGTTCTAGCGCAGAGCGCGGCGCTTTCGGAAGAAGCGGACAATATTACTTTTCCAAAATACTGCCTAAAAATGGCGACCGGTACGGGTAAAACTTGGGTTTTAGCCGCGCTTTTGGTTTGGCAATATTTTAACGCGATAAATAACGAACGAGAAAAACAATATTCGTCTCACTTTGTGTTGGTCGCGCCCGGACATGAAGTATTATACCGCTTGCTGGATATGTTTTTAGGCAAGCACGATTCCAAAACCGGCAATCGCGACAAGGCAAAGGCTGATTTCGCGCGAACACTTTTTATGCCAGATGGCGAGCGATTTCGCAATCGGTTTAATTTAAAAGTTTTGGAGCCGAGCGATATTCGAGCGAATTTTACTCCGCCGGACGAACCTTTTGTGTATATTACTAATTGGCAGCAATTCCGCTTAAATGATTTCAGCAATCTTTGGGACCAACTTACCGGCGCCGATGCGGAAGAACAGCCCCGAGGCGAGGTAATCGCTGATTTTCTTTCCGAATATTCCGACTTAATTATTTTTAACGACGAGGCGCATCATGTGCATGGCTCAAAAACCGCCAAAGGCGAGGAATTGGTTTGGCGTAAATTTTTACAAGTTCTTTTTGCTCGACTTGCAGAAAGACATAAGGAAGAAAAAGGCGTATTTATACAAATAGATTTTTCCGCCACGCCTTTTTATGGCGACGATGAACATAAAGAATATTTTTCGCACATCGTTTATGATTACAGTTTATTAAAAGCGATGGGCGATATGTTGGTGAAACAGATATTTTTAGAAGAGCGACAATCGTTGGCTGGTGAAGATTTGGAAACTCTAAATGTGTTAGCGGAGCGCGCTGATGCTGACGACGACCATCGCCGAGGGCAAGTGGTTGGACTTTCTAATGGTCAAAAATTATTGATTGATATCGGCCGAAAAAAACTTGAGCAAATAGCCAGTGAATTCAGAAATAAGGGCTTAGATAAAAAACCGGTTTTGTTTGTGCTCGCCGAGAATACCGAAGTGGCTGATTTAGTTGCTGAACATATCGGCAATCTTACGGACGAAAGAGGCCGAAGTTATCAAGGCCAGACGCTGGTTATTCATTCGGATAAAAAAGGCGAAATGAGCGATAAGGATTGGGAACAATATCGCCGACAGTTGGAAAGTTTGGATGAGCCGGAAGAAATAAACCCAATTCGCGTGGTGGTGAGCGTTTTAATGCTTCGCGAGGGTTTTGATACACAAAATGTGGCCGTGATGGTTATTTTGCGAAGCGCAAAAGCAAATTTGCTATTAGAGCAAACAGTTGGTCGTGGTTTGCGGTTGATGTTTCCGTCATATAAATATCCGGAGTTTAAAGATCTGAAAGAAGAAGCGCGGGAAGATGTAATGCGTAATCATGCGCCAAAAAATTCTTTTGATTTTCTTTTTGTCGTTGATCATCCTAAGTTAAGAGTTTTTTATGAAGAATTACGAAGACAGGGTTATGCGATTGGTATTGGCGATATAACAGCGACGGAAATTTTTGGCGATCTTGTTCAGGCCGAAGCGACGTCAGAAAGAATCGGGAAATATGATATTCTATGGCCGATACAAGTTTATGAGCAATCACCGAAATTTGATTTTTCCGCGATTAAAGTTTCCGGCCTGCCTAAGTATTCAATCCCCCTTGATATATTAAAAAAACAACTTTCTCATATTTCCATCACGGAAAAAAACGCGGAAACCGGCGGCAAAGTAAAAACCTGGAAACTTGATAACCAGTATTTTGACTACGCTCATTTTTTGCGGCAAGCGACAATGGCGGTTGCTTCAGAAAAAGGCGTTCAGATTTTAACTGGGAAAATGGCAGAAATAACCGGAATAATCGACGAATATGTCAGCTCGGTTATTTTTGGCGCTGAAATAGATTTTAAACTTCAGAAAAATTATACTGTTCTTAATTATGCGCCGTTATTTGATTTTATTGTTTCTAAGGTGAAGCGTTTATTGATAGACAGTTTGGGAGTAATTCAATATGAGATTAAAGCCGGTAAAATCGGAAAGTTAAGCGACATTAAAAAAATATTTGTCCGCGAATCGTTATCGGTTCGCGCGCAGCGCTGTATTTATCCGCTGGTCGGGTATGCAAGAAAAGGCGAAGGGCTAGAAAGAAATTTCATCGCCGAAATTTTAGATAAATCAAGCGAGGTGGAAGCGTTCGGAAAAATTCAAGAAAGAAAGCATCTGTTAAATATATCTTATCGTGATAAGGACGGTATTAAGCGAGATTATTTTCCTGATTTTGCAATCAAAACAAAAGAAAAGATGTATTTAGTTGAAACAAAATCGGAAGACGAAATACAAAAAGCCGAGGGTAATGAAAAGGCGTTAATCGCGTTAAAAGCGAAAGCGGCCATTAGCTGGTGCAAAACCGCCAGCAAAGTTGTTTTAGAAAATCAACCGCCAGAATGGGAATATTTTATTCTTTCAGAAAAAACTTTTGAAGATAATAAGCAGTTGAGTTTTGACGGGCTAGTTTCTTTAGGAAGACTAGACACGGAACGATTGATCGCAAGCGATGCGGGAAAATTATTTTAGGCGGCGAGCCAGTCAAGGCGCTATTTAAAAGGTTGAAAATGTTTGTAGATTTAGTGATCAAAACATTTTTTATTTTAATTGTTTATGCTAAAATTAAAGTATAAAAAATAATCTTAAATTATGTGGCGGCAAGGAGGTTTTTTTTATTCGGTAAAAATTATCATAATTCTGGCTATTGTCGGCGCGGGATTTTTTTGCGAGGAAACAGTTTGGGCGGTTGACCATTTAGTAATTAATGAAATTCAGATTTATCCGGTTGAAAAAAGATTTATAGAGCTTTATAATCCGAATGATTTTTCAGTTAGTTTAACCGGTTGGGCAGTTAAGAAAAAAACTTCTGGCGGCAAAGAAGAGCCTCTGGTAGCAAGTAGCCGGCTTAAAGATAAATTTATTTTATCAAAAAGTTATTTATTATTAACAAATAAGGAAGGGTATACTGGTAATGTGGCCGCTGATATTACTTGGGCAAAATCGTATGGTTTTGCTAAAGATAACACTATAATTCTTTATGATAATACCCAAGCAGTGGTTGATAAAGTAGGATTTGGCTTATCCACCGACTGTGAAGGCGGCCAAGTTTATTGCGCTTTAAATCCAGATGCAAATTACAGCATCGAGCGGAAAGCTTTCGTTGATACTAATAACAACAACGTTGATTTTTTTATTCAAAGTAATCCCAACCCGCAGAATTCGACAACCCAGACCTCACCCCAGCCCTCTCCTTCGCAAGGAGAGGGGGAAAATACGACGACCACAACCCCCCTTAATCCCCCCTTGTCAGGGGGGACAGATAAAGCCGAGCAGAAAAATAATTTTGGCGACGTTTTAATAAACGAATTCGTGTCTGACCCGGCGGACGGCGAAGTAGAGTGGATTGAGCTGTATAATAAGACGGGCGAAGCGATTGATTTAACCGGCTGGCGGATTGAAGACGGCAGTAAGGCAAAAACCAAATTGGCCGGCGTAATTGCCGCGGCCGGATTTAAGGTAGTGGAAAAGCCGGCTGGCAATTTAAACAACGGCGGCGATTTGGTCGTTTTGTCCGATAGCGGCGGAAAAATAATTGACCAGGTGGCTTACGGTAATTGGGCTGACGGTGATTTAAGCAATAACGCGCCGGTGGCGCGCGACCCGGCGAGCTTAGCCAGGCTTTTTGACGGCTACAATAGTTATAACAACGCCAATGATTTTGCCGTTACCGTAAAGCCGACCAAAGGATTGAGTAACATTATTTTGGCCGAAGCTGAAGTTAGCCTGGAAGCCAAAGCCAAGTTTGATTTTTCAGAAGATATTTTTATAACGGAAATTTTGCCCAACCCGTTCGGCAGCGACACGGCCGGAGAATTTATTGAGCTCTATAACGCCGGCAGGCGCGAGGTTGATTTAACCGGCTGGAGCCTTAGCAATAAAGACAATAAAAAAGTTAATTTGGAAAAAATCGCCACCAGCACGATTATTAAAGCCGGGGAATATCTGGCTTTTTTCCGGCCAAGAACCAAAATAGTTTTGCATAATGACCAGGGAGAAGTTAAATTGTTTCAGCCGCTGGCCGAAAAGCCGCTTGTGGCTGTAGATTATAAAAATGTCAAAGAAGGCTGGAGTTATAATTTAACCCCCCTAAATCCCCCCTTATCAGGGGGGAATATAAAGGGTGAATGGGAGTGGAGTGAAACCCTAACGCCAGGGGCCATGAATGTGCTTAAGTTAGTTAACCACGCGCCGGAAGTTGAGTTTAGTTTTATATCGCCGGCGCAGATTAACATGCCAGTTGTGTTTGACGGTTCGGACACGGCTGACCAAGACGATGATAAATTAATATATGCCTGGGATTTTGGCGACGGCTTTAAAAATAATTTGGCCAATCCGGAACATACTTATTTAAAAGCTGGAATTTATAAGGTGAAGCTGGCGGTGAGCGATGGGAAAGAAACTGGCGAAAAGGTGAAAAGCGTGAAAGTGGTTGGGAGCGTCGGTGAAATTGCCGCGGGGGAGACCTCACCCCAACCCTCTCCTTGGCAAGGAGAGGGGGTTATAATCAACGAAATTTATCCCAATCCCGAAGGAGCGGACACGGGGCGGGAGTGGCTGGAACTTTTGAATCAGAGCGCTGGCAGAATTAATTTGCTGAATTGGCGCGTGGAAAATGAAAACGGCAAATTTAAATTTAAAAATGATTTATGGCTGGAGGCCGGCAAATTTTATCTGCTCGGCAACGCGGCCAGCCAGCTGGCGTTTAAAAATTCCAGCGATACGGTTAGTTTATACGATAATTCCGGCGAATTGGCGGACGCGGCCGAATATATTGACGCGGTTCAGGGCGAGAGCTACGCCAGAGGAGCTAACGACAAATGGTTTTGGACTGCCAAATTGACGCCTGGAGAAGAAAATATAATTAGGGTGGCGGCAAGCCAAGAACGAATAATGAATAATGAATCACGAATAATGGGGAATGCCAGCGCGTATAACGAAGCTACCCTGGAAGAAGTGAGGAGTATGGAAATCGGCAGCCTGGTGAAAGTCAAAGGCACGGTGGCGGTCGAACCGGGCATACTGGGAGCTCAAATATTTTATATTGTTGGTTCTCCAGGGATTCAAGTTTACAATTATAAAAAAGATTTTCCGGCTTTAAGGGTGGGCGATTACGTGGAAATCAGCGGCGAATTGTCGCAAATTCAAGGCGAGTTGAGATTGAAAACCAAAGACAAAGCCGACATTAAAATAGTGGAGCATAAACCGCCGCCGCCGGCCCTGGCCTTAAGCTGCGACCAGGTTAATGAAGACGGCGTTGGCCAACTGATAACCGTGAGCGGCGAAATAACCGACAGGAAAAGTTCGACGCTTTATTTGGACGACGGCAATGATGAAATTTTAATTTACATTAAAAGCAACACCGGCATAGACACGAAAAATTTAGCGGCCGGCCAAACCGCGGAAATCACGGGGATTTTAAGCAAAACCGCCAGCGGCCTAAGGCTTCTGCCCAGAAGCCAGGCCGACATCAGGCTGACAAATTTTTCCCACGGCTTGCGTCCGCAGGTTTTGGGTGAAGTGGCCGAGGGCGATGAATGGGCGGTGGCGGAACGGGACAAAAAGATGGAGCTGTTCAAATATTTATTAATCGCGGCCGGAGGTGGTATAATGGTGTTGGCAATATTACTCTTTAGGGCAAGAAAAAAAGGCTAAATTATATGGACATTTTCAGCCTGCTGGCGGTTTTAAAAGCGATTATGCGGGTTATCGTCATTGGCGGTTCGGTTTTTTTATTTTTTGCCGCCTGCTCTATCTATACTAACCTAACCACTGGCGTGCCTTGGGCCAAAGTGCCGCGCGCCAATGTTTATAGAATTTTTAAAGAGCTTGGTTTGCCCGCGGACTCTTTGGTTTACGATTTGGGCGCGGGCGACGGGCGGGTGCTGTTTGCGGCAGAATCGTTCGGCTGGCGCGCGGTCGGCTTTGAATTGTCGCTTTATCCTTACGTTAAAGCTTGTTTAAAAAAAATTTTTTGCCGCAGTCGGATAGTAATCAAGCGGCGGGATTTTTTTAAAGAAAATTTAAGCCAGGCAGACGCGGTCTTTATTTTTTTGGCGGGGAAAACGATCGCGCGGGTTGGCGAAAAACTAAAGCTGGAGCTTAAAAAAGGAGCCTTGATAATTTCCTATGGGTTTGCCCTGCCCGGCCGGCAAATAGAAAAAATTATTTCCACCAAGCCCAGCTTGACTTATGTTTATAAAACTTAAGATTAATAACCCGGCTTTTCAAGGGCGGGTCTTTTTTATTGGAAAAATGTGAAAAATCCCCCTCACCCCCTTTATCAAGGGGGCAAAAAATGGTATAATGAAAATAAGAATTATGGCCAGAAGACGCAGAAAATTAAACTCTTTGGATTACATCAGATTGCCTAAAATGGATTTAGACCCTGATTTAAAAAGGGGTATTTTTATTATTTTCCTTTTGGCTTTCGGCGCCATCAGCCTGCTTTCCCTGTTCGGCCTGGCCGAGGGCCTGGGCGTGTATCTGGAAAAGAGCATGATTTTTCTGTTCGGCTGGGGCAAGTGGCTCTTTCCCTTAACTATGCTGGCTATCGGCTTTTTAATGTATAACCGGGATAAAGAGTGGTTTAGGGGCGCTAACTATTTAGGGCTGTTTATTTTTTTGATTTTTTTCAGCGCTTTGCTTCATATCATGGTGGACCAGGATAACTGGCAGGCGGCGATCGCGCAAGGCGCGGGCGGCGGCTATATCGGCTACGGCATCATTACCATATTTAATAAGCTCATGGGTTTTTGGGCCAGCTTAATCGTGGTAGTCTGCTTGATTTTAATTTCTTTGATGCTCATGCTTAACGCGACTTTGGAATCATTGATTGGCCGGGACAGCTGGTTTGCCAAAATGCTTTATCCGATTAATTTTCTTTTTAATAAAATTTTCGGCCAGAAGGAAGGAGCGGAAGAAAAAATGGAATTTGATGAAGTTGAAACCGAAGCTGAAGAAATCGTGGAAGAGGAAACGGAGGAAGAACTGGGCGATTCCGGCTTCTATAAACATAAAATCAAAACGGCCGAGGAAAACGGCCAGACCATAAAACCAGCTGAAGCCGAGGGCCAGGGTAGCGGCTGGAAATTGTCGCACATCAAAATAGACCTGCCCCTGGATTTATTAAACGCCAAAATCGGCAAGCCGACTGCCGGGGACATTAAAAATAACATGCTGATTATTCAGCACACTTTGGAAAATTTCGGCATTCCGGTGGAAATGGGCGAAGTCAACGTCGGCCCGACCGTGACGCAATATACCCTAAAGCCGGCCGAAGGCATTAAATTGACGCGCCTCACGGCTTTAAGCAATGATTTGGCTTTGTCTTTGGCCGCGCATCCCATCAGGATTGAAGCGCCGATTCCGGGAAAATCTTTGGTGGGCGTGGAAGTGCCCAACCAGACCAAGGCCATCGTGGGACTCAGGGAAGTTTTAGCCGGCGAGATGTTTAAACATCGGAAAAGCAACTCCATGATCGCTTTGGGTAAAGACGTGGCCGGCAAAGTCTGGTTGGATGATTTGGCCAAAATGCCGCACCTGTTGGTGGCCGGCGCCACTAATTCCGGCAAGTCGGTTTGTTTAAACGCCATTATCGTGAGTCTGCTTTATCAAAATAATCCGGACGATTTGCGCTTCATCATGGTTGACCCTAAACGCGTTGAGTTGTCGGTCTATAACGGCATTCCGCACCTGTTAACCCCGGTAATTACCGAAGTGGGTAAAACCATTAACGCTTTAAAATGGTGCTTAAATGAAATGGACCGCCGCTTTGAACTTTTAGCTAAATCAGGCAAAAGAAATATTGTTGGCTATAATGAAATGGGTAAAGGTAAGATGCCGTTTATAGTATTTGTCATTGATGAATTGGCCGATTTGATGGTGGCGGCCGGCCGGGACGTGGAAGCCAGCGTCATCCGCCTGGCGCAGATGGCCCGGGCCGTGGGCATTTATTTGATTTTGGCCACCCAACGGCCCAGCGTGGACGTCATCACCGGTTTGATTAAGGCCAATATGCCGGCGCGCATTGCTTTTTCCGTGGCTTCGGGCATTGATTCGC
>MNZH01000084.1 GCA_001873515.1 Parcubacteria group bacterium CG2_30_45_37
AGCATCCACATCAGTCCGCCGGCCACGAAAGCGAGTAAAGCTAAAGAGCCGACGATGCCGAGAATAAATTCGGAAATTGTTATAGCCGTGCGAGCCATATCATTAAGCGTGTAGTTGCCGCAATTTGTTGAGCCGTCAGGGCAGGTTCCGCCGGTTTCGGCCGGCAAAATTCCTTCAGCCCTCACCGTTAAAACACCAATAGAAAAAATATTAAAAACAAGTAATAAGATAATGGAAAATTTAATTATTTTTAACATTGTTTTATCTGTCATTGCGAGTCCCGACGCTTTGGTCGGGGCGAAGCAATCTCAGGTTAAAATATTATAAGTATGTTTAATAATATAATTCTGGCTATGGAACCAGAGATTGCTTCGTCGCTGTCGCTCCTCGCAATGACAACGTATATTATTGACTATTTACATTTACTGTCTGCCCAACTTGATTAGCCGCCAGGTTAATTATTTTATCAATTTGGTCAGGGGTTAAAATGGCGTTATCTATCATCTGGGCAAAGATTTTTTCCATGGCGGCTGAATCCGCGCCCTTATACCAGCTTTTGGCCGTTAAGACCTGCTCGGCGAAAATTCCGACGTCTAAATCGTCAATTTGTTCGTTAACTAAGGCGCGCAAAGCCGTGGGTTTTTTAACTTTATCAAGGTAGGTTTTGACCTGTTCGGCCTTGGCGGCGAATTGAATGAAATCCCAGGCCTCGGCCGGGAATTGGCTTTTATTGGAAACGGTTTCCACCCAGTAATTGGCGAAATTTATCGGCGGATTGCCCTCAATCTGCGGCAATTTGGCTATGGCAAAATTTAATTTGGGGGCCTGGGCCTTAATCATCGGCAAGTGATAGGAATAGCCGAACATCATTGCCAGCTTGCCTTGCGCGAACATGTTTAACGAGTCGTCAGGCGTTTTGTTCCACGAGTAAACTTCTTTGGCCGGATTGGCAAAATCGGTGTAAAATCGCAGAGCTTCCAGCCCGGGGTTGTAGCTTCTATCCTTAATTGTCGTTGGAATCATGTTGAATTTTATCTGGCCCGCGTCATCCATCATCACCGCGCCGTTTTGCATCATTAAAACCGCTAAGATGTCGCTATAGCGTTCGATATTGGTTGAACCGCCCAGGGCGGCGCCGGCCTGGGTAATTTCTCCTCTGGCGTCTTGGGCGGAGAGTTTTTTGACGTTTTGTTGGAATTCAGTGTTCCAGTAGGCCGACGGCTGGGCGACGCCGGCGCTATTGAACAGGTCTTTATTGTAATACATGGCCAAAGTGTCAACGGACAAAGGCAAGCCGTGGACTTTATTTTCAACTTCTTTGGTTTCGGCGTTAACCGTTTCCCGGACCACGTCGTAATAAACCGTATCAACGAAATTATTTTTGACGTCATTCAGGCTTAGGCTTTTGGTAGTTCTTAGTTCCGGCACCACTTCTTTTTTTATCGTGCCTTTAGTCACGGGGTAAGCCATGGTGATGGCGGCGGGCAGGGGCGCGATTTTGTTTTGGTATTTTTTAATCCAGGTGTTATGGAGGGAAAAAATATCCGGACCGCGGTCTTCGGCCAGAGCGTTTAAAAGCTCGTTTTCATATTCGCTATAGCGCAGTTTGCGGTAGTTGATGGTGATAAAAGGGTGCAGTTTTTTGTAATTGGCGATAATTTCATCAAAAGCATCTTGGCTGTCATAAACTCGCCAATAATTCAGCGTGACCGGTTTCATGGCTTCTTGGGTTTTTTGGTCAACCAGTTTACAGCCGAAGCCGGAGGTGAGGAGGAAAATGAAAAGCAGAGATAATATAAATAGTTTTTTGTTCATAGAAAATTTTGAGTGTTTATTATTTATATTATAACATAATCCCTTCCGCTACTCCACTCTCGGCCGATATTGCAGGGCTTCGGCGATATGGGCGGTGAGAATTTTGTCTTCGCCCGTTAAATCCGCGATAGTGCGGGCTAGTTTTAAAACGCGGAAATAAGCCCGGGCCGATAAATGCATTTGGTCGACGGCTTGGTGGAGCAGTCTGGTTGAAGTGTTGTCGACCTGACAGAAACGCTTAACCGCTTCGGACGACATTTCCGAATTAGTGATGAAATTGGTTTGAGCGAAACGTTCAGCCTGTTTCAGCCTGGCCAGTTGCACCCGCCCTTTAATCGCGGCCGAACTTTCGGAGTCCGCGGTCGCCGCCAGTTTGGCAAATTTTATCCGGGGCACTTCAATATGCAGGTCAATCCGGTCTAAAATCGGGCCGGAAATTTTCTTTTTGTAATTTATGATTTGCCCGGCCGAGCAGATGCAATTTTTTTCGCCGTCGCCCAGATAGCCGCAGGGGCAGGGGTTGGTGGCCGCGATTAAAACGAACTTGGCCGGAAAACTTAAATTATTGGCCGCTCGGCTGACGTGAATGACGCCGTCTTCTAAGGGTTGGCGCAAATTTTCCAGCACCGAGCGGGGAAATTCGGCGAATTCGTCTAGGAATAAAACGCCGCGGTGGGCTAAAGAAATTTCGCCCGGCTTGGGCCAGGAGCCGCCGCCCACCAGGGCCACTCCCGAAGCCGTATGATGGGGCGTGCGGAAGGGCCGGGTGGTCATGAGCGCGGTCGCCGGCGGCAGTTCGCCGGCCACGCTGTAAATTTTAGTGATTTCCAAAGCTTCTTTTAAGGACAGGTCGGGCAAAATTGACGGCATGGTGCGGGCGATTAAAGTTTTACCCGCGCCCGGCGGCCCGCTCATCAGCATATTGTGCGCGCCGGCGGCCGCGATTTCCATGGCGCGCTTAACATGCTCCTGGCCCCTGATGTGCGCCATGTCAAACTCAATCGGGGCGTTAGAAAAATTAAATTCCGTATAAGGCGCGGCCGGAATCTGGTTTAACCCCTCTAAGTGCGCCACCAGCTCGATTAAGTTGTTAGCCGGGATGACTTCCAAGTCTTTAACCAATTTGGCTTCGGCCGCGTTGGCCGCGGGCACGAATAAAGAAGTTATGCCGCTGGCTTTGGCTTTAAGCGCAATCGGCAAGAGTCCGTTAATCGGCCTAAGCTCGCCGTTTAAAGCCAGCTCGCCCACGAACATGAGATTAGCGAAACTTTCCCGTTTGATTTTTTTGGTGGCGGCTAAAATACTAATAGCGATGGGCAGGTCGTAGCTGGGGCCTTGTTTTTTTAAATCGGCCGGCGCCAAATTAACCGTGACTTTTCTTTTGGGGAAATACAGCCCGGAATTTTTTACCGCGCTCCTGACCCGCTCCCGGGATTCGGACACGGCCGCATCCGGCAGGCCGACGACGGAAAAAGCGCCCAAAGGGTTATTTAAAATATCAGCTTCCACTTCCACCAACTCGGCGTCCAGTCCAACCACGGCGGCGGAAAGAATTTTTGAGGACATAAAAATTTATTGGTTCACCACCGCTTTGGCTTCATCCAGTTTAATGCTTAATAATTTTGAGACGCCGCTTTCTGCCATGGTGACGCCGTAAAGAATATTGGCGCGGCGCATGGAGGCGCGGTTATGAGTGATGACGATGAATTGAGTTTTGTGGGACAGGTCATCTAAAATTCTGGCTAACCGTTCCGAGTTGGCCTCGTCTAAGGAGGCGTCCACTTCGTCTAAAACCACAAAGGGTGTCGGATTACAGCTAATAATAGCGCAAATTAAGGCGATCGCCGTAAGGGCGCGTTCGCCGCCAGATAGCATGGCGATTGATTTGATTTTTTTACCTGGCGGCGTGGCCATGATTTCTATGCCGGCCAAGCCGGTGGCGTTATATTTTTGCAAATATTTTATCCGTTTTAAATTGTCAGCGTATTTGTCTTCGGCGGGCGCGGGCTCGGCCGCGGCTTCGGCAATTTCATCTTCCTCTTTTTCCGTTTGGTTTTCCATTAAGTCTTCGGTTAAGACTTTAATAATTTTGGCCTGCCCGCCGTTAAATAAAATCTTAAAATATTCTTCAAATTTGGCCGAGATGGTCTTTAACTGTTCGTCAAACTTTTCCTTAATAATCGCGTCCAGTTCTTTAATGATTTTTTCCAAAGAAGCAATGGCGCCGCTTAAATCATCGGCCTGATTTTTCAAATAATCGTAGCGTTCCTTGGTTTCAAGGTATTCTTTTTCAATTTCCGGATCAATTCCGCCGATTTGGTCGACCTGCCGTTTTAAAGAATTGATTTTTCCCAGAGCCGCTTCAACGTCCACCGGTCCGTCAAGCGATTTAGCCATCACTTCTTTTAAATTGCCATAGCTATTTCTGATTTCCGCTTCTAAATCTTCCAATTTAGTTTCGTAGCGCGTGGCGTTAACTTTCAGTTCATTAAGCTGGTTTATTAAGCCGTTAGTTTCAGTTTGCAAGGACTGAAGATTTTTTTGCAAAGCAAACAGCTTGGCGCGCTGCTGGCTTTCTTTGGCGCTAAAAGCGTTTAGCGCTTCTTTTAAGGAGTTGATTTTTTCATCTAATTCGGCGGCTTGTTGTTTTAGCCGGCCGGCGGCCGCCTCTTTGCCGCCGGCCTTAATCGCGCCCTGGTTGTCTTTTAGTTTATTTTCAATGTCGTTAAGTTCCCTTTCTAATTGAGCGGTTTTTTCTTTTAACAGCTTGACCCGCTCGCTTCTGGCGGAAATGCGGAAAGTGCTTTCATTGATTTTTACCATAATCTCTTCCTTTTCCGCCGTTAAAGCCATTAATTTTTTTTGCGTTTCGGCCAGATTTTCTTTTTCCAACTCGGCGCCGGCTAGCCCTAAAATCAGCTTAACTTTCCGCCGGATTTGCTTGATGATATTTTTAATATTGGCTAAATCGTCGCTGGTTTCCGATTGTTTCAGTAGTTCATTTAAGCTTTTAAGTTCTTGATTAATTTTTCCCAGGCCCTGGCCGGCGGCGCTTGAGCTGGATTTAAGCAGTTCCTGATTGAACTGGTTTATTTTAGAATTAATCGTCTCTTTTTCTTTTTCCAAATCAACTAAAACCTTTTTTTCCCGTTCAATATTTTTTTCCAACCCGGTGGTTTCTTCGTCCGTGTTGAGCCGGTCTTTTTTAATTTCCCCGGATTTGTTAACTAGCCAGGACAGGTCGAACTGGCCGCTTGATTCCAGCTTGACTTCCAACTCGGCCTCTAATTTGGCCAGTTGCTTATTAATTATTTCTTTTTGGCTTTGCCGCTCATTTAATTCTTGCTGCCGGGAGCTGAATTCAAGGTTGGTTTGGCTTTGCTGCTCCAGCTGGTTTAATTCGCGGTTAAGATTGGCGCCTTTTTTTTCTTTCTCCTGTTTTATTTTTTCTATTTCCAAGAATTTTTTGTTGTAGTCATCGAATTTTTCTTTGATTTCATGCCAGATTTTAGAGTAATAGCTGACTTGCAATTCTTTCAGCTCGGCGCCAATCTCGTGGCGGCGTTTTAATTTATTGACCTGGCGAGTCAGGCTCCTTAGGCGCGGCTCAATTTCCGAGAGCAGCATGGCGGCCTGGTTCAGGTTTTCGTAGCTATTAATCAATTTGTTAAGCGAGTCGTCCCGCTTAAGCTGGAACTGCTTGACGCCGGTGGCTTCGTCAAAAAATTCTTTTCGTTCGGCCAAAGTGGTGTTTAAAAAGCCCTCGACCATGCCTTGGCCGATGACGCTATAAGTTTTTTGCCCGAAGTTAGCTTTGGCCAGAAGAATTTGCACGTCAGCCAAGCGGACCCGGCCATTGTTAAGCAGGTATTCGCTCAAGCCGTCGCGGTAAAGCCGGCGGGTTAAAACCACTTGCGAGTAATCAAGCGGCGCCTGGCGGTCTTCGTTGTTTAGATAAAGCGACACCTCGGCCATGCCTAAGCGGTTTTTTTTATCCGTGCCGGAAAAAATGATGTCTTCGCTTTTTTTGCCGCGCAAAGTTTTCATGCTTTGCTCGCCCAAAGCCCAGCGCACGGCGTCGGCGATATTGGATTTGCCCGAACCGTTGGGGCCGACAATCGAAGTGATGCCGCGCAAGTCACGGCCCAGCAGGCCGGGGAAAACCAAAGTATTTTTATTGGCGAAAGACTTAAAGCCCTGGATTTCCAGTTTTTCCAAATACATAAATATTTAAAGCCCTCTTTAATTAAGAGGGATGAGGGTGATTTATAATTATATTATAGCAAAGTTTTAATTAAACAAAAACACCGCCTTAGAGTCCGGCGGTGTCTTTGTTTTCCCCATGCTCGCCTTACCAATTTAGATGATAAAGCAGGAGAGGGAGCTGTGCCAATTAGGCATTTTTCTGTTTTTGGTTTCAGCTGGATAATTAACACAGCCTTCATATGTTTTTATGACATATGTTTTATTATTTTTTTAGTCCTCCTATTTTTTTGTCAAGGTGCCAAGTTCGCGGCATTTATTTGTTTGAGCCGCGATATGTTAATTGATTATTGATACGTAGGTCAGATGCAAAACTGACGCGCCCGCGATAACAACAAAAAAAGCAATGGACAAGCTAATAAAGAGTCCAGACCAGCTGAACTCCTGCTCCACTGCTTTTTTTCTTATGGTATTGTAATATTTCCAGCCAACTCGCTCCAGATTGAAGCAATTGGCCTGATTTTTCGCTAATGGCATTTTGTTTCGATTTTTGTTTTTATT
This sequence comes from Parcubacteria group bacterium CG2_30_45_37, assembly GCA_001873515.1. GTDB lineage: Bacteria > Patescibacteriota > Patescibacteriia > Patescibacteriales > GWC2-42-12 > CG2-30-45-37. Next base: position 6,580 of record MNZH01000084.1, read on the forward strand.
ATAGAGTTTATTTTTAACCCCATGACTATATTTTAGCAAAAATTTTTGATTTTGTCAATGCGCCGCGGTTTCCGATATAGTTTTAAATACTGTTTGGCGGATTTGTCCCAGGAGAAATTTTGTTTCAGGCCGCTTAATTTTAGTTGTTGCCAAGCTTTTGGTTTTTCATAGTAAATTTTTAAAGCCTGTGACAGAATCTTATAAAATTCGCTGGCTGTAAATTTTTTAAAGGTAAAACCATTTTTTTTATTTACCGTATCGGCCAGGCCGCCGGTTAAGCGGACGACCGGCACGCTGCCGTAGCGCATGGCGATCATTTGCGTCAGGCCGCAAGGCTCAAAGCGCGAGGGCACCAAAAAAATATCCGAAGCCGCGTAAATTTCATGCGCCAGCCGTTCGTCAAATTTAATTTTGACGCTGAACTGGCGCGGATATTTTTTGGCCAAATTCAACAAAGCGTCCTCGTATTTTTTTTCTCCGGCACCCAGGAAAATAAACTGGCAATTTAGCCGGGAGAATTTTTCCGTGATTAAATCAACGCCTTTTTGCCGGACAAAGCGGGTGACTAAGCCGACCAGGGCAGTGTTTTTATTCCGCGGCCAGCCCAATTGGCTCTGCAGGGCGGTTTTGTTGGTTGATTTCGCGGCCAAAGACCGGACCGAATAATGGCGTTTTATGAATTTATCGGTTGCCGGATTAAAAAAATCCGTGTCAATGCCGTTTAGGATGCCGGAAAGCTGTTTTTTCCGTTTTATCAGGATTTTTTCCAGCCCGGCGCCGTATTCTTTGGTTAAAATTTCTTTAGCGTAAGTCGGGCTGACCGTGTTAACCAGGTCAGAGTTTAAAACGCCTTCGGCCATATAGTTTTTCCCCTTAGTTAAGCCTTGATTAGCCAAATTATGGATAGTGTAAAGCGTTTTTGTTTTAGCAAAGAAATTGTTTTGTTGGTTAAGTGTTTTAATAAAATCAGCGGCCAAAGCCGTATGCCAATCATTGGCATGAACAACGCCTGGTTGAAAATTTAATTTTTTTGCCGTGGCCAAGGCGGCGAGAGTAAAAAAAGCGAATCTATTTAAATCATCGGGCTGCCTGGTATATTTACCGTCTAACATAATTCGTCCGCCCGAGTATATTTTTTTAGGGTTGAAAAAATTATTTTTTATCAGATAAATAGGAATTTTTGTATTTGGCAGATTGGTTTGATAGACGTCAATAATTTCATTGGTATCGCCGACTGGCACGGTTAGCTGGCTGATAATTTTTTTAGCCGGATATTTTTTTTGGTCGATTAAACCGTAAAATGGCAGGCAGATTCTAATATCCAGACCGAGTTTAGCCAAGGCTTTAGACAAAGCGCCGGCCACGTCGCCTAGGCCGCCGACTTTAGCCAGCGGCGTGACTTCGGCCGAGAGAAATAAAATTTTGATTTTAGATTTATTAGATATTATATTTCGTTTATCCATTTAAGTATTTTATTATTTAAATTATTGTCGGGCAGTTTTTTGGTCTCAATGATTAAATATGGCAAGCTGTTTTTTTTAATTTCTTTTAAGTATTCTTTTTGTTGTTCGATATACCATTCCGGCTTACGTAAAATTCGCCGGTAATGAGGGTAAAGTTTTAGCCGGTCGGCGATCCTCGATTGGATTAGCTTTTTATTGGGCGGAAAAGTTATTAAAATTATTTTAAAGCCGAGTTTTTTTAATTGTTGTTCGATGGTTTTGTAATTTACTTTTTTGCCACGGTGCAGGAGATTATAGATAAGGTCGGACAAATAAAATTTTTCCACTAATAAATTACTATTTTTTAATTCAGTAAAAATTTTTAAATAAGATTCAATCACCGGCTTACCGTGCTTAGTGCCGTAAATACCGACGTCGCAATTAAACCAGTAGCAACCATCAAGTAAATAGCCGGTTTTATTGTATTTCGGTTCAAGATAATTGTAAATTTGAGACATCAGCCAGCTTTTGCCGGCTAATTCAGCTCCTTCAAAAATTAAATGGTGTGGTTTCATAATTGGGGTTGTCGCCTTAGCCGATTATTTTTTTAATATCGGTTAAGTAATCTGAATCAATTCTAAAATAGTTATAACAGCTGTTCAGGTCGGCCGGCGCCGGTTCAAAACGGTGAAAATCAGAGCCGCCGGTCATTATTAATTTATATTCTTTAGCTAAACGCTGGAGCTGCATCACCGCGCCGATGGAATGGTGCGGCGAAAGAATTTCCAGGCCGTCCAGTCCGAGCGCTTTAACGCCGGCAATGAATTTTCTATCCAAACGCTCATGCTTGCCCGGGTGGTTTAAAATTAATTGCCCGCGGATGGTTTTTTTTAAATTTAAAATTTGTTTTAGCCCGATATAGCTTTCACTGATTCTGGCAAACGCTTTATTTTTGAAAATTTTTATTAAGACTTTATCTTGGCTGGGGTTGGCTGTTTTTAATTTCTTAACGATTATTTTTTTGTTGGCCGGTATTTTGGAAATTTGGTCGATTAGGTGATTAAGCGGAATATAGTGGTTAAATTTATCCAACAGGCGGCTTTCGTCTATCTGAAAACCGCGCTGTTTCAATTTATTCAAAGCGTTTCTGATTTGCCGTCGGCGGCGCGCCTGGCTAATTCTTAAAAGATTATGCAATTCCGCGTCGCGCCGGTCAAAATTATACCATAAGAGATTAAATTTCTTATGGCCCAGTTTAACGTAAAGCTCTACGCCCGGGATAGCTTTAATTTTTTTCTTTTCGCAAGCTAGCTTGAATTCGTCAAGCCCGCTGATGGTATTATGGTCGGTTAAGGCGGCGATTTTTACATTGTTGGCCGATAAAAAATCAGCCAGCTGGCTAGGCGTTAGGTAGCCGTCGGAATAAGTTGAATGAAGCTGCAAATCAATTAACATAATTTTAAATTACGGTATCTAATTTTAAATCCTGGCCGATTTTTATAAGTAGGCCATGCGCCCGCTCCGGTTCGGCCTTATCTTTTAACAGGAAAAAAATCGCGGTACGCAGAGCGGTCCAATTATAATAATTATTAATTCTTTTTTGCAGATTATCATCTAAAGTTATTTTAGCATTTTTAAAGTAGCTATCCAAAAAAAGCCGCTTTATTTTTTCCACTTCCGCCTGATTTTCAATTTTACGAAGCATCATAAATTCCAATTGTTGCAAAAAAGTGCCTAAATCGCGGGCAAAATCCGCCAGACAAATATCGGTAAAATCTATGACGCCGATTTTATCTTTATCAATGATAATAATATTTTCCGGGTGAGCGTCGCCATGAATCAGCCAGCGCTCTTCAGTGGCAGAGAGAAAATTTTTTTCCTCCTGGTTTATTTTTTCATAAGCTTGGCGGCAAATTTCATAATAACGCGGTTGCTCTACCCGCACTTTAGTCAAAGTATGAGCCATGCCCGGGATAATAGTTTCAATGCGGCTGCTTAAAGGGTTGAAATTTTTCGCTTTGGCCGCGATAGCGCTTAAATGGTGTAATTTGGCAAACCAGGCGGCCGCTTTAACCGCGACGTCTTCCACTGTGGTTACATCTCGGCGGCGTATGTATTGATAAAGATTTTCGCCGCTGATGCCTTGATAGAAAAAAGCGTTAAAATCGGACGAATAAAACAGGGGCCTGGGTATGGTTAAATTTTCCCGGTTAAAGCCGTTTTGCCAAAGAAAAGTTAAAGCTTCAAAAGAATTTAGGCGCGGTTCATCGCTGTGGGCCGTGCAATAAATCGGCAGGGTCTTTAGATTATTTTCCATATCAACAAAGGCGGTTTGATATTCAATCACTATATGGTAGGTAGAAGTCCAAATGTTGTCTTTAATTAAGTGAGTTTGGATTTTTTTAATATCGGAAAATTCCGGATATTTAGGCAAGATTTCTTTTTTAAATAAATCAAAAACGAATTTTTCGTCTAGTAAATGGTTGATTTTGTTCATATTTTATTTTAACCAATAATAATGCCAATGCTTATGCCAAATTAATTGTTTTATTTTAATATATAATTTTTCGGCTTTAATTTTAGCCGGTTTGGTTTTTGGGTTGGCCAGGGAGCGGATGCTTCTGATTAATTCGTTAACGCCTTTTTCTATTTCATCGGGGTTCCAGGCTAAAGGGCCGTAAAGCTTAAAATCGTGGGCGCTGGACCACCAAAAAGCGCAGCTGGCCAAGCCTCGGTCTAGGTGCTGGCGTGACCAAAAATAATTTTGGTCTTTAGGGTATTTATTAACATTCACGATTGCCGCGTTGGCTAATTGCCAAAACATAGTTTGAATTTTATTTTTTTTGTTGTGCCAAAGAAAATAGGGCAGATTATTTTTTAATTCCTTTTCGGTGGATTCCCAGGACGAAGCGCGCGGAGCGATTTTTTCCGGTTTATTTAATCCGGCCAGATATTCGCCGACTGTTAGGGTTTTAATTTCCGGCCGTTTTAATAGTTTTTCAAAAGTATAACTAAAGTCGGAGTGCCTTAAGCCGTAAAGCTCGGCGTCAGTCGCCGTAATAACTATTTTATCTTCTAATTTTTTTATTAATTTAAAAATTACTTGCGGCGCGTATTTTTTTGAATTTTGCCTTTGGCGAAAAAGTATTTTAAGGCCGGAGTTTTTATCAATATAAAGGCGCCCATTATCAAGCCGGTTTGATTTCAGGCCGGCGCTGATTTCATCAAGCATAATCCAGCTATAGTTTAATTTTTTTACTATTTTAGCCACCCTGATTCCATAGGCCGCTTCGGGAATAAAAAAGCCTCGGGACCTAAATTCCGAGCCGAAATGTTTTTTTAAGATTTCCTCGTTAATTTTAATTTGCCTGATAATTTCTTCGTCCGGCAGTAAAGCCAGTAGCGGATGAAAGGCGGCCGAACCGGTTAATTCAATCTGACCGCTTGCCGTCATTTCTTTTAAGTCGTTGATTAGTCCGCCGTAGCCTAAAGCTTCGAGCCTAGTCAAAAGGCAGCCGGTTAGGTTAAGCGTAAATTTAATTCGCCGGTTGCGCTTAAGCGCGCTAATAATTCTTTTATAACTTTTTTCAACCGCTTCAATAATAGTTTCATTGTCGGCGGTTGGCGGCTGGTAAAAGTGGAGAAAATTTATCCAGGTTATGCGGGCCATATTATTTATTTCCTTTCAGAGCTTTCCGGTATAGGGCAACATATTTTTTAGCCGGTATTTCCCAGCTGTTGGATTCTTCCATTACCCGAACGACCAGTTCGCGCCAGTTATATTTATGGCGGTAGTTTTCCAGGGCGCGGACGATGGCGGCGAATAACGAGTAGCCGGAATAGTTGGAAAAGCTGAAGCCGGAACCGCGTTTGGTTTTGGGGTTGTAGTTTGTGACCGTGTCATTCAGGCCGCCCACTCGCCTGACCACCGGAATACAGCCATAGCGCATGGCGATTAGCTGATTGATGCCGCAAGGCTCATAGTGCGACGGCAGAATAAAAATGTCGGCCGCGGCGTAAAGCATGGTTTCTAACTTGGCGTTTTCTCCGAAAGGCAAAAAGACGATTTTTTTTGGATATTTTTTCTGCCATTTTTTGAGTTCTAAGATATATTGCTTGTCGCCGTCGCCCATGATAATAATTTGGGCGTCCAAGTGGGCCAGCGGCCCCAAAATTTTCATGATTAATTCAAAGCCTTTTTGCAAAGTTACCCGCGAAGTGGAGACAATCAGCGGGATTTCCCGGTCAACCGGCAGGCCGACTTTTTTTTGCAAGTATTCTTTATTTAATTTTTTGCGGTGGATTTTTTGATAGCTGTAATTTTTAAATAAGCCCTGGTCGTTATTGGGGTTATAGGCTTTGTAATCAATGCCGTTGATGATACCATAGAGTCGGTCGGAGCGGTTTTTTAAAATGCGGTGCAGGTCTTGGCCGAATTTTTTGGTCATGATTTCTTCGCGGTACTGCTCGCTCACCGTGTTGATGATGTCGGCGGAGAGAATGGCGCGTTTGGCAAAATTAATTGTTTCAAGGCCCGGGTCGTTTAAATGCGGAATTTTATTTTTGCCATAATCTTTTTTCCGGGCCGGCACTTCCCACCAGTCATACCCCAGCTGGAAGGCTAAATTGTGGATAGTATAAACCGTTTTGGCTTTGCGTAAAGTCTTGGAATAGCGGAAGTCGGTTTTTAGGTAGTAGGGAATCAGGCCGGTGTGCCAGTCGTGGCAATGAACGATATCAGCCGGAAATTTTAACAGGGAGATCAGCTTCAAAGCGGCCACGTCAAAAATTAAAAAGCGCGCGTTTTCACGCGTTGAGCCGTAAAGGGTTTTTTTAGCGGAAAAATACTTTTTATTTTCAATAAAATAAATCGGCAGATTTTTCATTAGATAGCCGCGCCAGTAATTGACCTGCACCTTGTCCTCCGAGTTTAAATAAATTCTCACGTTCTCATGAATTAATTTAAGCTGGTGCTTTTTAGCGTCAATAACCTGGCCATAAAGCGGCGTAATCACCATGACCTCATGGCCCAGCCTGGCTAAAGCCTTAGGCAGGCTTCTGGCCACGTCAGCCAAGCCGCCGGTTTTAGAAAAAGGGGCGACTTCGGCGACTACGGAAACGATTTTAAGCTGTTTAGCTGGCATAAGAGTTGCTGGCGCAAATGGCGATGGCCAAAGCGTCGGCCGCGTCATCGGGCTGGGGCAGGTCTTTAAGATTTAAAATTAATTTAACCATTCTTTGCACCTGGCCTTTTTCCGCGTGGCCGTAAGCCGCCACCGCTTGTTTGACCTGGTAGGGCGTGAATTCCACGCTGTTGATTTTGTTTAATTTGGCCGTGAGCACGGCCACGCCCCTGGCTTGGCCGACCACCAGCGCGGTTTTTACGTTACTCCCAAAAAATAATTCTTCAATGGCGACCAAATCCGGCCGGAATTTTTTTATTAATTTATTAAGCTCCAGATTGATAATTTCCAGCCGGTCGGGCAGGGCGAGTTTGGCCGAAGTTCTGATGGAGCCGTAAGCCAAACAGCTTAATTTGCCGCTTTCGTTTTTAATCAGGCCGTAGCCGGTGTCGGCGATGCCTGGATCAATGCCTAAAATGATAGAATAATTTTTCATTTTCCGTAGATTGTCATTGCGAGCGACTAAAAGGAGCGTGGCAATCTCGGGTTCTAAGCGTCTAACCGGAGATTGCTTCGTCGCCTGTCGGCTCCTCGCAATGACAGTACTAATTATAAATTTACATTGGTATAATAATCGCTCACATCTTCGTTATTTTCCAGCTCATCAATAAATTTTCGCACTTTGTCCTTATCTTCGCCGCTTAACTCCAGCGAGTTCTTGGCTACGTATTCAATTTCCGCCGACTCGGTGGCGATATTTTTAGTTTCCAAAAATTGTTTGGTTTTTTGCAGGTCTTCGGGCTTAGTGTAAACGGTTAAACCTTCGGTTTCGGTGATAATATCCTCGGCCCCTTGGTCAATCAGCTCCAATTCAAAATTTTCTTGATTGGTTTTCGCCAACTGGTCGCTGGAAATTACGATTATGCCCTTTAATTCAAAGTTCCACATCACCGCGCCCAATGAGCCGCCGGAGTCGCTAAATAAGTGCCTGATTTCCGCGGCCGTGCGGTTTTTGTTGTCGGTTAAAACTTTGACGATAAATTGCGCCTTGGCCGGGCCCAGGCCTTCATAAATCAATTCTTCAATTTGCGCGCCGGCCAGCTCGCCGGTGCCGCGCTTGATGGCGCGCTCAATATTGTCTTTGGGCATATTGGCTTGGCGCGCTTTATCCATAGCCAGGCGCAAGCTGAAGTTCGCGGTCGGGTCGTGGCCTTTACGCGCCGCGATGGCGATTAATTTGGCGATTTTCGTAAAAATCGCGCCTTTTTTGGCGTCCACCACGGCTTTTTGTCGCTTGGTCGTTGCCCATTTTGAGTGTCCTGACATATTTTTTTCCGGCGAAATTTTAAATTGGAATTTACCGTGAATTTTAATAAAGTCAGCTTAGGGCTGACATAGTTAATTTAACAGAAGTTTAGACAAAAATCAAGGTTATGATATAATAAAATTATAATAAAATTATAATAAAATATGGTGAATAATTTAGATGACCAAAAAGTCTATAAAAAATTAGATACCAACCAGGTGGCTAAGTCCATTGAAAGCTTAGCGGCGCAGATGAAGCAGGTTTTGGATGAGGCGCATTTGGTCAAGGTGCCGCGGGAGTATGCTAAGGCCACGCAAGTGGTGGTCAACGGCATGGGCGGTTCTAATCTCGGCGTCGGCCTGGTGCGCGCGGCTTTAGGCGACCGGCTGAAACTGCCGATGGCCATCACGCCCGGCTATCAGGTGCCGGCTCACGTGGATAAAAACACTTTGTATCTGCTGTCTTCCTATTCGGGCCAGACCGAGGAAGTTTTAAGCGTTTATCAGGAAGTGAAAATGCGCGGCGCTAAGATTATGGCGATTTGCGAACTGGGCGACAGCCAGCTTAAGCGCTTGATGATTAAAGAAAATTTGCCCGGCTATATGTTCAAGCCGGAAAATAATCCGTCGGGCCAGCCGCGCCTGGGCCTGGGCTATTTGGTAATGGGCGCGGCCGTACTCTTGGCTAAGGCCGGACTATTCAGTGTTAAAGAGAAAGAGCTGGAAGAGCTGGTTATTAAGCTTGAATTTAATGATCAGCTTTTAAGGCCGCTGGTGCCGGTAAAAAGAAATAAGGCTAAGCAACTGGCGCTTAAACTGGCGGGTAAACTTCCGGTCATCGTGGCCGCTGAATTTTTAGCCGGCAATTTAAATATTTTGCGCAATCAGTTTAATGAAACTTCTAAAAATTTCGCCGCCTTTTTGGAACTGCCGGATTTGAATCATTTTGCTTTGGAAAGTCTGGCTAATCCCAAAAGCAATAAAAACAACTTGCTGTTTTTGTTTTTTGATTCGCTCTTATATCATCCGCGGGCGCAGCGCCGCGCCGCCTTGACCAAACAGGTGGTTAAGAAAAATAAAATTAAAACCTTAGAGCATCGGCTTTACGGCGCGACTAAATTGGAGCAGGCTTTGGAGATGATGCAGTTTGGCTGCTGGCTGACCTATTATCTGGCCATGATTAATAATGTCAATCCGGTAAAAATTCCCTGGGTGGATTGGTTTAAAAATGAATTGGATTAAAAAATTATTAATTTTAACCATAAATTTATGCTCATGCCGTGGCTCCTGGTAATTTTGGGAACATTTTTCCTTTTGGAAAATCTGGGCTTATTGCCTTGGCTAAATTGGCCCACGATTTGGCCGGTGATTCTGATTTTGGCAGGGTTTTACCTGATGAAAAAAAGAGGCGGCCATGATTGCTGCAATTGGTTCTCCGGTAAATCAGAAGAGAAAAAATAAAATCAAAAAATACCCCGTATCTGCGGGGTGTTTTTCTTTTGGAGTCCCGGCCTTTCTTTAAGGCCGGAGTAAGGTAAACGATCGAAGCCGTGGCCAACAGGCCGATGATGGCGATGACCACCAAAATTTCAATTAAAGTGAAGCCTGATTTATTATATTTTTTCATAATGCTATAAATTAAATATAAGTGTTAAAATTAGACTGACTAATAATTAACTTTAAAATGTATG
>MNZH01000071.1 GCA_001873515.1 Parcubacteria group bacterium CG2_30_45_37
TTGCGCTGATTTGCCAAAGGTGCTGTATAAAATAAACGAGCGGCCGATAATCAGTTATGTTTTGGCCGAGTTGGCCAAGGGCGGAGTGGAGAAAAAACAAATTTGCCTGGTAGTGGGTTTTAAGGCCGAGCTGGTGGAGAAAGAAATTGGTCCTGGCTATATTTACGCTTTGCAAACTGAACGGTCGGGTACGGCGCACGCGGCTTTGACCGGAGCCGAGGCTCTACCGGCCGAGTTTGATAATTTTTTAGTTTTAAACGGCGATGACTCGGCGTTTTATAAGTTTAATTCCTTGGCTAATCTGATAGGATTTCATTTAGCTAATAAAAACGATGTAAGCATTCTAACCTGCGAGCCGGCCAACCCGCAGGGGCTGGGACGGGTAGTCCGCGGCCAAGACGGCCGGATTATAAAAATCGTGGAAAAAGAAAATATGACGCCGGAGCTGGAAAAATTCAGAGAAATAAATACCGGCACTTTTTGTTTTAAAAAAGATTGGTTTTTAAAGCATTATCCCAATTTAAAGCCCTATAACATTTCCAAGGGCGAATACGGCCTGCCCAGCTTCATAGAGGAAGCTCTGACGAGCGGTTCCCGGTTGAGCGTGGTCAAGCTGGAAAATCCCAACCAATGGTTCGGCGTTGATACGCCGGAGCAATTAGTCGAGGCGGATAGGAGAAAAAGGGCAAATTGAACAGATTTTACACGCGCTAAAAAAGAAATTTTTATTTATGCGGCAAATTTTGGATTTGCACATCCATTCAAAATATTCCCGCTCCTGCTCGCCCGAGCTGACGCTGGAAAACATTGAAGCAGCCTGCCGAATTAAGGGCGTGGACATTATCGCCACCGGAGATTTTACTTTCCCCGAGTGGTTTTCTGACATAAAAAATAAATTGGAAGAAATCCCCCCTACCCCCCTTTATCAAGGGGGTGGCAAAAGTGGATTGTATAAACTTAAAAGCGCTAAAGACGATAAGGTTAAATTTTTGCTGTCCACGGAAGTGGCGCTGATTTATAAAGACGCGGGTAAGGCCAGGCGGATTCATTTGGTAATCCACGCGTCCAGCCTGGCCGCGGCCGAAGAGCTTAATAAATATTTAGACAAAGATTATAATATCCGTTCGGATGGGCGGCCGATTTTGGGCATGAGCGCTCCGGAGTTGATGAAATTATGTTTAGGCATTGATGAAAAATTTTTAATTTATCCGGCGCATATCTGGACGCCTTGGTTCGCGGTCTTCGGCTCTAAATCTGGTTTTGACCGGCTGGAAGACTGCTTTCATGAATACGCCAAAGACGTTTACGCGCTGGAAACTGGGCTGTCCAGCGATCCGGAAATGAATTGGCGCTTATCGGCGCTGGGCCGATTGGCCATTCTGTCCAATTCCGACGCCCATTCGCTTCCCAATATCGCGCGCGAAGCCAACGTGTTTGAGATGGCGGCGGTAAGTTATAATGAAATTTATGAAATTATAAAGAATAAAATAATTTACCATGACAGTAAAGAAGTGGATTCCCGCCGGAGTTTATCCGCCGAAGTGGCGGGCGGGAATGACAAAAAGGGAATCAAATATACCATTGAGTTTTATCCGGAAGAAGGCATGTACCATTATAGCGGCCACCGGATTTGCGGCGTAAGTTTCACGCCTGGCGAGACGAAAAAATTAAAAGGCATTTGTCCGGTCTGTAAAAAACCTTTAACCATCGGCGTGATGGACCGGGTGGAAGAATTGGCCGACCGTGCCGAAGGTTTTAAGCCGGCCAAGGCCGCGCCGTTTAAAAAGTTAGTGGAGTTGGACAAAATCATTGCCGAAGCTTTAGACGTAAAATCAAGGCATTCGGCTAAAGTGCAAATAGCCTATCATGATTTGATAAAGCGAGGCGGCAATGAATTAAATATTTTATTAGATATTAATTTAGAAGATTTGGAAAAAATTGTCGACCCGGCAATTATTGAAGGCATTAAGCGCGTGCGCGAAGGCAAGTTAATTATTAAACCCGGTTTTGACGGCCAGTACGGGGAGATAAAAATTTTTGATGAAAAAGAAAAATTAAAAAATAAACAGAGTAGTTTGTTTGAATAAAAATTTTTATAATCAAAAACATCCCCGGCCAGCGGAGATGTTTTTATGTAAAGTGATTGTTGAAGAAGTCAGGGTGGTATCTGACCATCCTTGATACTTTTAACTTAGCAAAAACCATAAATATAGTTTTAAATTCATAGCATTTAATAATTTTGACATTTGGCTTAATTTAGGCTAAAATAAATAAATAATTCGCTAAAATATGGCTATGGAAAATAACAATGTTAAAACAAACACCAGCCCTTTCCCCAAAATGGAAGAGGAAGTTTTAAGTTTTTGGGATAAGTCCAGGATTTTTGAAAAAAGTGTTAATAATCCCCCTCACCCCCTTTATCAAGGGGGCAGTAAGGGCGACTACGTTTTTTACGACGGGCCGCCGTTCGCCACGGGCGAACCGCATTATGGGCATTTACTCTCTAGCATTTCCAAAGACATCATACCCAGGTTTTGGACTATGCAGGGCTATCGCGTGGAGCGGCGCTGGGGCTGGGATTGCCACGGACTGCCGATTGAAAATATTATTGAACAGGATTTAAAAATCAGCGGTAAAAAAGAAATCGAAAAAATTGGCATCGCCCAATTTTGTGAAACCTGCCGTTCTCGCGTTTTAAAATACGCCGACAGCTGGGAAGTGATGATCCGGCGCATCGGCCGCTGGGTGGAATTTAAGAATTCTTACAAAACCATGGATTTAGGCTACATGGAATCGGTTTGGTGGGCTTTTAAGAATTTATGGGGCAAGGGCTTAATATATCAGGGCAGGAAAGTCCAACTTTATTGCCCTCGTTGCGAAACTCCGATATCCAATTTTGAAGTGGCCATGGACAACAGCTATAAAGAGATAACGGAGCAGAGCGTGTCCGCTAAGTTTAAATTAGTTGGTAAATCCCCCCTACCCCCCCTTGATAAGGGGGGCGAGGCAAATGTTTATGTTTTGGCCTGGACCACTACGCCCTGGACCTTGCCCGGAAATGTGGCGTTGGCGGTGGGGAAAAGTATCAAGTATCAAGTATTAAGTATTAAGGGCGGCGAGGAGAAATATATTCTTGCCAAAGACCGGGTTGAAGAGATTTTAAAGAATAAAAAATATGAGATTGTTAAAGAGATAAAAGGCAAAGATTTGGTCGGGCTGGAATATGAGCCGTTATTTGACGTGCCGGCGTTTAAAAATAGCGGCAAGCCGGTTTATAGAATTTTCGCGGCCGATTTTGTGACTACTAAAGATGGCACGGGCGTAGTACATACGGCTGTAGTTTATGGCGAAGACGATTATAATTTAGGGTTAAAATATGATTTGCCGGTTATACCGATGCTGGACGAAAAGGGCATTTTTAATGAGACCGTGACTAAATTTAAGGGAATTTATTTTAAAAAAGCGGATAAGCTAGTGATTGAAGATTTAAAAAATAGGAAACCGTCTAGCTTAGTTTTTGCCACGGAGCAGACCACTCATTCCTATCCGCATTGCTGGCGCTGTGAAACTCAATTGTTCTATAACGCTATTCCGGCCTGGTTTATGGCGGTCAGTAAATTAAAAAAGAGGATGTTGGAGTTAAACGAACGGATAAATTGGTTTCCCGAATATTTAAAGCGCGGCCGGTTCGCTTTAGGCATTGAACAGGCGCCGGACTGGAATATTTCGCGCAACCGCTATTTCGGCACGCCGATTCCGGTTTGGCGCTGCGATAAATGCGAGCAATTGGAAGTAATCGGTTCAGTCAAAGAGTTGGAAAAAAAGAGCGGAGCTAAAAATATTACTGATATTCATATTCATAAAGTCAGCCAGCTTAACTGGAGCTGCTCTAAATGTGATGGCACGATGAAGCGCATCAGCGAAGTATTAGATTGCTGGGTTGAGTCCGGTTCCATGCCGTTTGCCCAAATGCATTATCCTTTCGAGAACAAGGAAAAATTTGAAAATAATTTTCCGGCGCAATTTATCAGCGAATATATTTCCCAGACCAGAGCCTGGTTTTAC
>MNZH01000086.1 GCA_001873515.1 Parcubacteria group bacterium CG2_30_45_37
GCTTAAGTTTTTAATTTTTATAAGCTTCATTTTTTTGCTGTCGTAGTCGCTTTGCGGCATGATGGCTTTTTGAAAGCCAAGGCGTTCGGCTTCGTTTAACCTTTGCTCCAGCCGGCTAACCTGCCTAACTTCTCCGCCTAAACCCACTTCTCCCAGAACGATAATTTTATTGCCTATAACTTGATTTAAAAGCGAGGAAGCGATGGCGAGCGAAACCGCCAAATCAAGGGCCGGGTCGCTAAGGCTTAGGCCGCCCACTACGTTTAAAATCACGTCCTGGTTGGTTAAATTCAAATTGGCGCGCTTGGTCAAAACCGCGATTAAAACCGAGAGGCGATTTAAGTCAAAACCCGAGGCTTTCCTTTGCGGATAGCCGAACACGGTTTTAGTGACTAAAGCCTGCACTTCAATTAAAAAAGCGCGCGTACCTTCAATAATACAGCTGATTACCGAGCCGGTAAGATTCTGGCTCGGCTCAACAAAGATGAGCGACGGGTTAGCCACTTCCTTAAAGCCGGTTCCGGTCATTTCAAAAATGCCGATTTCATTAACCGAGCCGAAGCGATTTTTAGTGGCGCGTAAAATGCGATAATCGTGGTTAGTTTCAGTCTCCAAATAAAGCACAGTATCAACAATGTGCTCAAGCGACTTGGGTCCGGCCAAAGCGCCGTCTTTAGTGATGTGGCCGATTAAAATAATGGCGATATTATTGGCTTTGGCGGTCTCTAAAAAACTCACGGCCGAGCCGCGAATCTGGTTAAGGCCGCCGGCTTCGCCCGCGATAGACGAAGAATAAATGGTTTGGATGGAATCAACGATGACTAAATTAGGCTTCAATTGACTTAGGCAAGCGTTGATTTTTTCCGCGTTGGTTTGGCTTAAAAATTTTATTTTTTCCGCGTTGATTTTAAGCCGAACAAGTCTGGCCTTAATTTGCGCGGCGGATTCTTCACCGCTCGTGTAAAGCACCTGGCCGGTTTGACCGATCCGTTCGGCGATTTGCGCCACCAAAGTTGATTTGCCGATGCCGGGTTCGCCGCCCAATAAAACCAAAGAGCCGGGCATCAGTCCGCCGCCCAAAACCCGGTCTAGTTCCTCTATCTTGGTGGCTATCCGGCCGGCTTCCGCCTGGCCGCTTAATTTTTCCAAATCAACCACTTCGGCCGGCCCGCCGGCGCGGGCAAGGCTGACCGCGGCCATTTTATCCGCCTGCTTTAAGTCAACCGTCTGCATCTGCAAAGTGCCCCAGCCGCCGCACTCTAAACAACGCCCGCTCCATTTAGGGGATTGGGCGTCGCAAGCCGAACAAACATAGATGGTGGAGATTTTATTCGGCATTAAAATTTATTTAAGCTTGATTTTATTTATCGTTCCCGTATTGGCGTCCGTGAAATATAAATAATACCCGTTAGACGAGATGATTAAATTGGTCATGGTGGCGTCGCCAGTTGGCGTGGCCACTAATCTTTTCAAGCCGGTTTGCGTGTCAATTTGGTAGAGATTATCTTTGGTGTTCTTGACCAAGGCTGGAAATAGGCCGGCCCCTTCTTCTAAACTCTCTGGTACGGCGCAATATAGGCTGGTATTAGAAGCGAAAACGCATTTGTCCGCCCAGGTTTGCACGTTCAATTTTATTCGTCCGGCGCCGATATTTTCACCCTGGGCGTTAGTAATCCAGAGTTCCGGCTTTAAGTCGCTTCCGCTTGAGTAGACGCTGTAGAGCAAGCGGTCTCCGGCCGGCGCCCACTTCGGCTCAAAGCCGCGACCGTTAATGGTTAAGGCTTTAAAATTTTCATTATTCAGCCCCACGAAGAAAACCGACTGCTGGTCAAAATTAATGCCTTCGGTGTGCATGGCCACGGTCTGGTTGTTGGGCGACCAGGAAGGATAAACCGTTGCCTCGTTATCGCCTAAGGCCGCGATTCTTTGGGTATCGGTTCCCTGGTCGTTAGTAGTGGCCAGCCAGCGGTTGTCCGTATCTTCGGCCAGGCTTTTAAAAACAATTTTAGAGCCGGTGGGCGAAAAGTCAAAATCCTGCCAATGCTTGGGCAGGCTCACTTGTTTTTTGGTTTTAAAATCGTAAATGATTTTCGCCTGGTCCGGATATTCTAAAATGGCTTTATTTTTGTCCGGCGACCAAGTGATTTTTTGCACTTCATGAAAGACCGTGTCGGATAGCAAAGTCGCCTGCCCGTCTTTAGTCAGGCGGTAAAATTTGCCGTCTGGCTGATTGTAATATTGCAGGTCGCTGCCATTGGACGCCAGCACCGCGCCCAGACTGGGAGCTTGATTCAAGGCCGCGGTTTGCGTCAGGCCGCCTCGGGCAACCTCGCTGGCGGCCGGCAGGCCGGTCGGCCGCTCGGCTTCGCTCGGCAAACCGCTAACCGGCTCCCCGGTAGGTGAAATCTGCCCGGTGCCGGTGCCGGCGATGGGCAAGCCGCCCGCGGTCGTGGTGCTGGTCGCGGCCGGGCCTGGGCCGGTCGGCAGGCTTGGCTTAAAAAACAAAAGATAAAGCAAATAGCCCAAAACAAAAACTAGCAGCAAAAAGCCTAAAACGACAAGAATTTTTTTGTATTTTGCCAGCCAACCCATGAAATTTTATTAAAAATTGAGTTATACCGGAAATTTATGGTATAATAATAAAGCGAAACAACCAGACCGAGCTTTATTCTTTGGCGCTTTTATTATATAATTATATAATATAGTAGCTTAAGGTGTCAAAGTCACTATTATTTTTGATTTCTTCTTATTTTATGAGTTTATTTTTTGCCAGCGAAAGTTACTTGGGAATTGATATCGGCAGCTCCAGTATAAAAATAGTTGAGATTAAGAAAGAAGGCGGCAAGGTTAAGCTGTTAACTTATGGGTTTAGCGAAAACCTTGACGATTTGGACCAAGCCGACCCGAAAAAAATCGCGGCCATTATTAATAAAATCTGCCGAGAGGCCAATACCGGGAGCCGCCAGGCGGTTTCGGCCTTGCCGACTTTTTCCGTCTTTTCTTCCATCATAAACTTGTCCGGCGTCAATAAAAAAGATTTGGCCTCGGCCATTAACTGGGAAGCGAAGAAAGTCATCCCCTTGCCGCTTGAGGAAATGATTTTGGATTGGAAAAAAATTGATCGCCCGGGCCAGGCCGACCCCAAAGGCGACATTAAAATTTTATTGACCGGGGCGCCGCGGACTTTAGTAAAAAAATACATTGAAATTTTTAAAAGCGCCCAGATAAATCTGTTAAGCCTGGAAACCGAAACTTTCGCTCTGATTAGGTCGCTTTTGGGCAGCGACAAAGCAACCGTGATGATTGTGGAAATCGGCGCCAAAACCACCAGCTTTAATATTATTGACCAAAACATTCCGATTTTGAATCGGAGTATTGATATCGGCGGCTGGACTATCACCAAGGCTTTGAGCAATAATTTAAGTATTGGCTTGGAGCGGGCCGAGCAGTTTAAATACGACCTGGGCATCAGTTCGTTTGAGTCGGCGGACAATTCCATCCCCAAAACCATTGCCGAAAGCGTAGCGCCGATCGTTAATGAAATTAAATACGCCCTGAACTTGTATCAAGATAAAGGCAATAAAAAGGTGGACAAGATCATTTTAAGCGGCGGCTCGGCCCTATTGGTTAATTTTACCAACTACTTGTCAAAAATTTTAGACATTAACGTGGTGGCCGGCAATCCTTGGGCAAAAATTTCTTATCCGCTTGATTTGGAGCCGCTCCTGGAAGAAATCGCGCCCCGGCTGGCCATTGCCATCGGCTTAGCCCTAAGGGAAATGGAGTAGTAATATTATTTATTTTATGCCAGGGATAGACTTTTTGAAAAAAAGCCATAATGACGATGACGAACCTAAGCTTGAAGCCAAGCACGGCGACCGGCCGGATTTGGCCTGGTCAAAACCAGAGGCGGACGTCAAAGACACGAAGAGCACCCCCTTTTCTTTTTTGCCGTTTTTAAAAAAGAAGCCGGCGGTCAAAGCCAAAGCGCCGTTTGACAAAAAGAAGATTCAACAATCCCGCCAAGAAATTTTGCAATTAATTAAAGGCCAGGAAAACTCCGGGCGAAGTTCCCAGCCGCCAACCGCCGGTCGGGCCGCGTCCGCAACGCTTCGCCCTGGCCGCCTCGCTCTGCTTGGCTGGCGGGCCGGCCGAGGATTTTTAGTCCGCTTAAAAGAAAAGTTGATTAAGCGGACAAGCCTGCTTTCGCTAAAGCTACGGCGGCCGAGCCATAAAGAAGTTTTAATTGATTACCAGAAAGTTTTTGCCGAGGAGAAAAACAAAAGGAATCTGGCCGCCCTGACGGTCAGGCCGGAAATTAAGGCGGTTAGCCTGGCGCCCGAGCCGACCGAACAAGCAAAACCGGAAATAAAGCCGGCGGCAAAGATAAGCCAGCCGGCCAAAGTGGCGCCGGCGGAGACGGCAAGCGAGCCCGCGCCGCTGGTTTTAGAAACTAATTTAATCAAAGGAGAAATTGTTTCTTACTTTGAATGGCAGAAAAAAATTCTTACCTTAGTCGGCGCTTTTTTTATTCCGATTTTTTTAGTTGGTGTAATTTATCTCGGCTTAATGTTTTACCAAAAGGAAAGCCAGGCTAAAAATCTGGCGCTGGTCAAAAAATTTAACGAATTAACGGACGAGATTAAGCGGGAAGAAACCGGCGCTGAGCAGATTTTTAGCTTTCAAGATGAGTTGGAAATAACTTCAGAGGTGTTCGGCCAGCATATTTATTGGACTAATTTTTTCAAATTTTTGGAGGACAACACCATCAAGGATGTTTATTTTACCGGTTTTGCCGGCGATACCGGCGGCCGCTATTCCCTGAACGCCCTGGCCAATAATTACGGCAATATTGCCGAACAAGTTAACGCCTTCAGAAACAATAAAAAGGTGACGGCGGTTGAAGCCGCCGCTGGCGAATTGGTGTCCGGCGACCGGGCTAACGCGACCAAAGTTAAATTTACTTTGAATTTCTCGATTTCAAAGAGCATTTTTACCGAGTAAAAATATGGAGACGAAAGATAAGCCGCTTAACCAACCCTTCCGCCAGCCGCCAACCGGCGGAGCGGACGGCGAAAAAGAAAATCAAGGCGACGATTTATTGAAAGTCAAAATTAATGGTTTTTTAATCAGTTATTTTGGCTATTTGGTTTGGGGTTTGGCGATTATTATTTTTGCCGTCGGCCTGTTGCTGTTCGTTTATCCCAATTATAGACAGCTTGGCCAAGCCAATCGGGCGGCCAAGGAAAACCTGCTGGCGGAAAATGATAAAAAGGCGGATTATTTAAATTCCGTCACCAACTTAAAAAAATCCTTTCAATTAGTTAAAGCTGAAGAAGTTAGAAAAATCGTTACCATGTTGCCGAGCGGCAGCGACGCCAGCGGCATTATCTCGGAAATTGAGCTGATTGCTTTAAGAAACGGCGCGATTTTAAGGTCCGTGAAAGTTAACGCGGAAGCGGACCGAGGCGCGGTCAGGCAAAGAGCCGAGACAGAAGAGAAAACCGAACCGCCGGCGGGAATTTTTGAGAAACCGCCGGCGGGTGTTGGCCGGCTAAAGGTAGAAGTCAGTTTTGGTTCGATCAATTATCCGGTTTTAAAAAATATCATCAAGATGTTTGAAAATAATTTAAGATTGTTTGATATATCAAAAATAGATTACGACGCGACTGATAACAAGGCGACCTTAATTATTTATAGTTATTATCTCCAATAATATGCTGGCGTTAAAAAAGATGGCGAGCAAAAAATTAGCGATTTACGCGGCGATTATAGTTTTAATGTTGGCCGGAACCGGCTATTTGTTGTATTTAAATAATCGCTTAGCCGCCAGAAAACCGTTGGTGGTTGACGGCGCCGACCAATTTAAAGATTATCTGCCGGCCGAAACGTTGGCGACTTCAACCAAAATTGAGGCGAAGAAAACCGGGCCGTCGGCCCAGGCCAAGGAGTTACGGGGCGGCGGCGGACTGGATTTGACGATTTTCAGCGACGAAAAATTCAAGGCGTTGATGGACAACGCTTTAATTCCTAAAACCGCGCCCAGCCTGGGCAAGCGGGATCCGTTTAAACCTAACTAATAATTAGACTTGTTTATGAATAATAAGTCGGCCGAATTGATAAGCCTATTGATTAAAAATAAAGCAGTTGACCAGGCGGAATTGGAAAAAATCAGAGAGTTGCCGGAATTTAGCGACCGCCCGGAAGAAGCTCTTGTCAGCCAAGGCTTGGTTGACGCTGAAGTTTTGGCCGAGCTCAAGGCTAAAGTCTATAAGTTGAGTTATAAAAATCTTTTGGATTTTAAAATTCCCGACCAAGTGTTGAATTTAATTCCTTTGGAAGTGGCGGAAAATTATCAGATAATTTGTTTTGAAGTTGGTGGAGGCAAAATGAAATTCGGCATGGTTGACCCGGAAAATTTTAAAGCGATTGAAGCCATTGATTTTTTGGCCAAAGAAGAGAATTTGACGCCGGAAATTTATTTAATCTCCGGCGCCAGCCTGGCCAACGCCCTGAAACATTATAAAACTTTAAGCAAGGAGGTTTCTAAAGCTTTAAAATCAAAGGAAGAGGAAGAGGTGCGGGAGCAGGCCAGGAAAAAGATAAAAATAGAAGAAGTTGAAGAGATTACCAAATCGGCGCCGGTGTCAAAAATCGTTTCAGTGATTATCAGGCATGCGGTTGATGGCCGGGCTTCTGACATCCACATTGAGCCCATGGCCAAGGAAAGCCGGGTCAGATACCGCATTGACGGAATTTTGCACACTTCACTGGTTTTGCCGAAAAGCGTCCATAGCGCCATTGTCGGCAGGGTTAAAGTTTTGGCCGATTTGAAGCTTGATGAAACCAGAATGCCGCAAGACGGCAGAATCAGGGTTAGCATTAACGACAAAGAAATTGATTTGAGGATTTCCGTTCTACCCCTACTGAATGATGAAAAAGTGGTGATGAGGATTTTGGACGTGACCAGGGGCGCGCCCACCTTGGCGGAGTTGGGCTTTATGGGCCCGGGGCTGAAAGTGATAAAGAAGAATTTGGCAATGACTGATGGCATGTTTTTAATTACCGGACCGACCGGCTCCGGCAAATCCACCACTCTTTTTTCCGTTTTGACCAGCCTTAACGAGGAGGGGATTAATATTTCCACGCTGGAAGACCCGGTAGAATATTTTATTAAAGGGGTCAACCAATCGCAAGTCCGGCCGGAGATCGGTTTCACTTTCGCTTCCGGCTTGCGCTCGCTATTAAGACAGGACCCTGATATTATCATGGTGGGAGAAATCAGGGATAATGAAACCGCCGAATTGGGCATTCATGCCAGTTTAACCGGGCATTTTGTCTTGTCAACCCTGCATACCAACGACGCTTTGGGCGCCATCCCCAGGCTGTTAGACATGAAAGTTGAACCTTTTCTCCTGGGGTCAACTTTAAACGTGGTCTTGGGGCAAAGGTTGGTCAGGAAAATTTGCGAGCATTGTAAAGAAGAACAAAGGTTGCCGGTTGAAATCGTCGAGAGCGTCAGGCAGGAGCTGGCCATAACGCCTAAAGCGGTGATTGAACAAATGCTGCCCGATTTTGATTTGAAAAAAATTAAATTTTATAAAGGCAAGGGCTGTTCCCGCTGCGGCTTGACCGGTTATCGGGGTCGGGTGGCCTTAGCCGAAGTGCTGGATGTTAATGATAAGATTAAAGAGATAGTGATGGATAATAAAAAAAATTTGACGCTGGACGATTTGGTAAAAAATCAAAATTTCATTACCATGAAACAAGACGGCCTAATCAAGGTTTTAATGGGTCTGACTACCATGGAAGAAATCATGCGCACGGTCAACGTTTAATTAATTTATTCATAACTGAAACATATGCCAAAAGATAAAATAAAAATTCTTTTAGTGGAAGATGATTCGTTTTTACTGGGCATGTATGCCACTAAATTTGAAATGGAGAATTTTAAAGTAATCACGGCGGAAGACGGGGAAAAAGCGGTGCGCGCGGCCCTAAAGGAATTGCCGGATATTATTCTCTTGGACATTATTTTGCCCAAGCAGAATGGTTTTGAGGTCTTGCGCCAGCTAAAAGCCGACCAGTCAACAGCCAATGTGCCGGTGATACTTTTGACCAATTTGAGCCAAAAAGATGAAATTGAACAGGGACTGAAGCTGGGAGCGGAAGATTATCTGATTAAGGCCCATTTTATGCCTTCGGAAGTGGTGGAGAAAATAAAAAAAGTTTTAAATTCACCCCGTTAAATACCCGCTTAATCGGGTCTGCCTATGGCAGAATTTAACGGGGTAAATAAAAATATGGAAGTGCCGTCAATTTTATTAAATCGAATTTTGTCGGATTTGGCCAAAAAAAACGGCTCTGATTTGCATCTGTCGGTTGGCAGCGCGCCCATGATCAGGGCGAGCGGGGAGTTTCAGCCCCTGGCGGACCAGGAAATCATCACCAGCGAAATTTTAAATAAAATTATAGAAACTTTTTTAAGCCAGGAGGAAATCGTCAGATTAAAAGAAACCAAGGGCATAGTTTTGGTGAGAAATCTGGTCAATTTTCGTTTTCGCATCAATGTTTTTTACGAGAAGGGCCTTTTGGCCGCATCTTTCCATTATGTTCCGAACCTGATTAGAAGTCTTCAGGAATTGGGCTTGCCGGAAGCGCGCCATAATTTCTTAAAAGCCAATTCTGGCCTGCTGGTCATTGCCGGCGCTTATAACTCCGGGAAAACCACCACGGCGGCTTCTTTTATTGAAGAGATTAACAAGACCAGCGTTAAAAACATCGTCACCATTGAAGACCCGATTGAATATTTGTTTGTCGGTAAAAAGAGCCTGGTGACCCAAAGGCAGATCGGCAGTGACGTTAACAACGTAACCGAGGCGCTGGATTATTGTTTAAACGAGGATTTGGATGTCATTTATCTTAACGAGATAAAAGACGAGCCAACCTTTAACCAGGCCTTGGTTAAAATTTTTGAGCTGGCCTCGGGCAACTGCTTAGTGGTTTTGGAGATAAACGCCGACAGCTCGGAAAGAGTTTTAGAAAAGATTCTGGGCGGCTTGAGCCGCCAGATGACCGCCGAAGCCGCTCGTTACAATTTAGCCGATATTTTAGTCGGCATCGTGGTGCAGAAGTTGGTTAAACGGCGCGGCGGCGGCTTGATTCTGGCTAACGAGATTCTACTGAATAACGCCCCGGTCAAATCCTTAATCAGAGAAGGGAAAATCTATCAGCTTAAAAGCGTCATGCAGACTTCCAGAAAAGAAGGCATGATTAACCTGGAAAAATCTTTAGAAAATTTGGTTGAAGCCGGAGAAATTAGGCGCGAAGATATCTAATAATTAACCTTTTAAAATGCCGATTTTTAAATACAAAGCTTTTGATAGGGAAAAAAAGTTACAGGAAGGCCTGGTGGAGGCCGCCAATAAGGAATATGTCGGAGAAATATTAAAAGAGAAGGGTTTTTCCGTGGTGGCGATTTCTTTGGTCAGCGGCGGCAAAAAGGGCGGTTTGAGTTTTTTGAACCGCGTCGGCGCTAAAGATATCGTGGTTTTTTCGCGCCAATTTTCGGTTTTGATTTCTGCCAATGTCGCCATGATGCAGGTGCTTAAGATTTTAGTGGACCAGACCAACAACCTTACTTTAAAGATGATAGTTTCCGAAGTGGCCGATGAAGTTGACGCCGGCTCAACCCTATCCGAAGCTTTAAATAAGCGGCCGAAAGTTTTTTCCAACTTTTATGTAAGCGTGGTCAAATCCGGAGAAATTTCCGGTAAGCTGGACGAGGTGCTGAATTATTTGGCCGACGAAACGGAGAAAGATTATGATATGATGAGTAAAATCAGAGGCGCGATGATTTACCCGGCTTTTGTCTTATGCTCCTTGGGCGTGGTCGGCGTCGTCATGATGGTTTTCGTGGTGCCCAAGCTCACCGCCATTTTGACGGAAAGCGGCGCCGAATTGCCCTTAACCACCAGAATTTTGATCGGCACCTCCTCTTTTATGTCCAACTATTGGTGGCTTTTATTGATTATTATCGCGGCCTTGGCTTTCGCTTTTAGGTTTTACGTCAGCAAACCCAATGGCCGGCGTCAGTTGGATTATTTAAAACTAAAATTACCAATTTTCGGCCATTTATTCCAGCTGATTTATTTAGTGCGCTTTACCCGTTCAATGAACACTTTAATTGTCGGCGGCGTCACCATCGCCAATAGTTTAAAGGTCGCCGCCGAGGTGGTGGGCAATAAGATTTACCAGGAGCTGATTGAAGAAACCATTAAAGAAGTGGAAGACGGCAATTCAATTTCCAGCGTTTTCCAGAACAGCAAAACCATACCCAAGATGGTTTCCCAGATGTTAAGTATCGGGGAAAAGACCGGCAAAA
>MNZH01000060.1 GCA_001873515.1 Parcubacteria group bacterium CG2_30_45_37
ACATATTTTTGACGGCGACGGCATCATCATCGCCACGCCCCAGGGTTCCACGGCCTATAATTACTCGGCCGGCGGCGCCATTCTGTCGCTCGGCGCCAAACAACTGGCCATCAAATCAATTTGCGCCCGAACGGCTTTGCGCGCGGTTGTGCCGGAGCAGAAAATTTCCGTGGAAATCGCGCGCGGCCGAGCCACGGCCTACGCCGACCACAGCCGGATTTTAAGCCAGGTAAAAAAGTTTGTCGTCTCGCCCAGCGCCAAATTCGCGACTTTAGCCTTTAAGCCGGGTTATGATTTTGAATTTAAGCGCCGGCAGGTTTGATTTTTTAAATCAATTTAAGATAAATTTATGCAAGATTTATTTAAACGAATCAACCGAAAAATCAACGGCACCGTCGTCAATTTCATTGTGACGGGCGTGATTTTGCTTATCGCCGCGATTTTAATCGTCTGGACCGATTTCTTTTTGAGGCTGGTGATCGGCCTACTGGTGGTGACGGTGGCTTATCTGTTTTTCTATCTGGCCTACAAGACTTGGTGGCTGAAAAAGGAGATTGAGAAATTTCTCAAGTTTTAATAGTACAAAAAGTTGATTTTTTAGCGATAAATGTTAAGATAAGATTATGTTTTAGCGGCAATCTTTATGCCCATCAATCCCACCATTACCAAAAAGGAAGAGGTGATTTTTACGCCCAACGAGAGCACTAAAAGATTATTTCAGGTGATTTATCGAAAAAAAAATGAAATTCAGGCCGACGACAGCGAGGAAGCGAAAATAAAAGTTTCCGAGCTGATTTCCCGGCTGGCTTTTTATTACGAAAAAATCAGAAACTCGGTTGATTACAAAGAGGAATATTTACTCAGAAAGAACGCGATTTTAAGGATTTTAAAGCGGCAGGTGATAATTGAAGGGCCGCTTAAAATTCCCAACGCCGAGGCGATCGCCCATAATCTTTTGGTGGAGCTGATCCGGGCCGGTTATCTGCCGAATAATAAATTGCCGGAAACCAAAATCGGCGAAATCGCCCGAGTGGTGGATAAATATCTTAAATTAAGGTTTTACGCTTTACCTAAACTCGCCGCTGACCAGCAAAAAAATGAATACGGCAAATGGATTTTAGCCATGGCCGCGGCCGAAGTTGAGGAAAACCTGAACACCGACGCGGTCGCCCAGGCGGCCGTCGGCAATATGTACGAGCTGTTATCCAAAGAGATCGTTTTGCCCGGCGATTCGGCTTACCAAAAAGACCGAGAAATTCAGATCTATGTCAGCATCCATCGGATTTTCATGAAATTTGACCGCGACATGCTGGATTTTTTACTGCTTAAATATTACAGCGCCAATTGGGCGCGCGCCGCCGAGGAAGAAATAAAATATCTGGCCAACCACCTGGAGGCTATGAAAGAAGCCATTACCGGGCAGATGAACCATCCGTTGGCCGCGCAGCTGAATAAAATCGTCAACCGCTACTCGGTTTATTTTACCATTTTGACCGACGTCGTTACCGACGATCCGGTGGGGGTTTATGAAGATTTTAGAGATGACCCCAAAGCTTTCCCGCGCTTGGTAAAAAAATTCGCCAACAAAAGATACCATGAAGCTAAAGAGAAGCTGCGCCGGGCCGCGGTCCGGAGCATTATCTATATTTTTCTGACCAAGATGGTGCTGGCTTTTATTTTGGAAGTGCCGGTGACGCTCTGGCTGGGCGAGGTTTTAAATTATAATTCTTTAGCCATTAACATTTCCTTCCCGCCATTACTTTTGTTTTTAATCGTGCTATTCACCCGCACGCCGACTGAAGCCAATACTTTAAAAATCGTTCAGGGAGTGGAAGAAGTGGTTTTTACCGAGAAAGAGAGAAGAGAGCCGATTGTCTTGCGCCCGCCCTCCGGCCGCGGCCGGGGCGCCAGCGCCGCTTTCGCCATTATTTATACGATTACTTTTTTTATCACTTTCGGTCTGGCGGTTTATTTTTTGGATAAAATTCATTTTACCGCCGTCAGCATCGTTATTTTCCTTTTTTTTCTGACGCTGGTGAGCTTCTTCGGCCTGCGCATCAGAAAAGTGGCGCGCGAGATATGTATTATGGAAGACCGGGAGAATATTTTTACTTTCATTTTGGATTTCTTTTACGTGCCCGTTATTGAGGCGGGCAAATGGCTTAATGAAAGATTCTCCCGTCTGAATTTTTTCGTTTTCATCTTGGATTTCATCATTGAAGCGCCGTTTAAGATTTTCGTTGATATCGCGGAAGACTGGACTAAGTATGTCAAGGAAAGAAAAGAGGAGATCGCTTAATTTATGTCTACGCTTTATATTGTCGCCACGCCGATTGGCAATTTAGAAGACATTAGCATGAGAGCGCTTCGCACTTTGGGCGAAGTTGATTTTATATTATGCGAAGATACGCGAGTAACCAGAGTGCTGCTGGAGCACTACCAGATTAAGACGCCGACTATATCCTATCATCATCATTCGGGCATGAAAAAAATAAATGAAATTATTGATTTGCTCGCGGCCGGGAAAAATCTGGCGCTGGTGAGCGACGCGGGTACGCCCGGCATTTCGGATCCGGGCGGAAAATTAATTCAGGCGGTTTTGGAAAAATTAGGCGGCGAGGTTCACCCCGTTAAATTCGGCTCTGCCGGAATTCCGCCGGAGGCGGAATTATTTAACGGGGTAAAGATTGAATCCGTGCCCGGGCCGTCGGCCGTGACCGCGGCCTTGTCCATTTCCGGCATTCCGACGGATAAGTTCGTTTTTCTGGGTTTTCCGCCGCATAAAAAAGGCCGGCAGAAATTTATCAGAAAAATTATTGAGAGCGAATGGCCCGCGGTGGTGTATGAGTCAAAACACCGGATTATTAAGTTTTTGGAAGAATTAAATAAATTAGCGGAGAAAGATAATTTAACTTCTGTGGTAGTCGTCCGCGAGCTGTCCAAAATGCACGAGACGGTTTATCGCGGGAATTTGGAGAGTATTATTGAAAAAATAAAAAATAATAAAGACGACCAACGGGGGGAATTTGTGGTGATTATTGGAAAATAAAAGTATGCCTAAAAAATTTTATATTACAACGCCGGTCTATTACGTCAACGACGCGCCGCATATCGGCCATACTTACACCACGGTGGCGGCCGACGTTTTGGCGCGCTGGCATCGCTCAATCGGGGAGGAGACTTTCTTTTTGACCGGCACGGACGAGCATGGGGCGAAAATCGAGGAGAAGGCGCGAGGACTTAAACTAGAACCGAAGAAATACGCGGATGAAATCGCGGAGAAATTTAAAGAAGCTTGGCGCCAGCTTAATATTTCTAACGACAATTTCCTGCGTACGACCGATCCGGCTCATATTAAAGCCGTAGAGAAGGCTTTGCAGTCTATGTACGATAAAGGCGATGTTTATTTGGGAAAATACCAAGGCCTGTATTGCCGCGGCTGCGAGCAATATAAAAATGAACGCGATTTAGCCGACGGGCTTTGCCCTGACCATAAAGTAGCGCCGGAAAAGATGAGCGAAGAGTGCTATAACTTTAAATTGTCGAAATATCAGGACGAATTATTAAAACTGATAAAAAAAGATAAGCTGAAAATTTTGCCGTTAAACCGCAAGAATGAAATTGTCAGCTTTTTTGAAACCGAGGGGCTCGAGGACGTGTCCTTTTCGCGAAAAAACGTGGGCTGGGGCATCCCGATTCCCTGGGACAAGTCGCACACGGTTTATGTCTGGGCCGACGCCTTTTTAAATTATCTGACCGGCTTAGGCTGGGACGGCACTACCCCCCTGACAAGGGGGGCAGGGGGGTTGGATTTCTGGCCTCCGACTGTTCAGCTCATGAGCAAAGACATCTTGCGCGTGCACGCCACGATTTGGCCGGCCATGCTTTTGTCTTTGGACTTGCCTTTGCCGCAAGCGATTTTCGTCCATGGCTATTTCCAAATTAACGGCCAGAAGATGAGCAAGTCTTTAGGCAATGTGATCGCGCCCGGCGATTTAATAAAAAAGTACGGCGTGGACGCCAGCCGTTACCTGATTATGAGCGCGGCTGTGTTCGGCCATGACGGCGATATCGGCTGGGGCAAATTCGACGAAAAATATAACGCCGATTTGGCCAACGGCCTGGGCAATTTAGTGGCGCGAGCGTCAAGTTTAATTGGAAAAAACCGCCTGGAATTAAGATTAAAAATTGACAGCGATAAAAAGTTAATAAAAAAATATAAAGAGCTGATGGAGGACTATAAATTTAACGAAGCCTTGAAATTGCTCTGGCGAAAATTAAAAGAGTCGGATGAAACTTTAAGCGAAACCAAGCCTTGGAAGCTGGAAGATAAAAGAGAGATAAAAAATATCATCGAGCCGGTGGCGCAGAATATTTTAAACGTGGTGAATTTATTAAAACCCTTTATGCCGAGCGTATCGGAAAAAATAATCCAGCAATTTACCGCCAAAAAGATTGTAAAGGGCGAGGCCTTATTTCCGAGAATTTAAACTGTCATTGCGAGGAGCCGACAGGCGACGAAGCAATCTCCGGTCAAGTTCCGAGTACGTGAGATTGCTTCGCTCCCTCCGGTCGCTCGCAATGACAATAATAATTATATGCCAATTTTTGACATCATTCTTCTCATTATTCTGGCCGGTTTTGTTTTTTACGGATTATTTTTCGGCTTGATCAGAACGTTCGGCTCGTTAGTCGGCATGGTGGTCGGGCTGTGGCTGACTTTTATTTTTTACCTGACCGTCTTCGGCTGGGTAAAAAATTTGTTTTTCGGCCACGAGTTAGTCGGTAAAATCATTACCTTTTTTGTGCTGTTTACCCTGATTAATCGGCTGATTGGTCTGGTTTTCGCCGTCATTGACCGGACCTTTGACCTTTTGTCGGTGATTCCATTTTTAAAAACCATCAACCGCCTAGCCGGCGCGGTTTTGGGCTTTATCGAAGGCGGCTTGGTTTTGGGCTTTATTTTACTCTATGTTTCCCAAACTTCAGTCGCCGGCTGGCTCGCCAACTCGCAAGTGGCGCCATTTTTAATCAGCTTCGCTAAGGCCGTGACGCCACTTCTGCCCGGACTTTTAGACCGGGTTAAGGGGTTGATGTAAATATATGAAGAATGAAATTTGGCGAAAAAATTTTGAAATAAAAAGGACTCATTTTCAAATGGCGACCCCGGCGCTATACGACATGATGACTTTACAGAATGTTACTTTAAATAAGCGATTATTAACTGAAGGGGTTTGGATTCAGGAGGGATACGACAATACGGGCACATATTTTAAACGCGCAGAATTGCGCTCACTAATTGATCAGACATTGGAAGTAATATCGGAGAACCCTCGTAAAATTGATGTTGTGCATAAAAAAACTCTTAAATATAACCAAGAATTTTTTAATTATGCCAAAAGTTTAAGAAAAAAAGATTTAAGAAACCTAACTGATAAAGAGTTGTCGATAATATATTTGAAATGGACCAAGCTGCTAATTTATAGCCATGGCTGGGCTTTGCCGACGACTTGGTTCATTGATTCTGACGGAGAAGATTTTTCTAAATTATTGCTAGATAAAGTTAAGGATGTTATAAAAATAAACAAATCAAAATATAATTATGCGGAGGTTTTTAGTATTTTGACAACCCCGACAAGACCGAGCTTCGCCATGAAAGAGGAAATAGAATCATTAAAGTTGGTAAGGCTAATTAAAATAGACACTCAAGCCAAAATTTTTTTTCGCAAAAAGATATTAAAAAAATTGAAAATAGTTTAGATAAAATCGATAAGAAAATAAAACAAAAAATACTCAGCCATTTTAATAAATGGCGTTGGGTGCCTTATACTTATATGGGGTCGGCCTATAATTTAGATTATTATTTAGAAATATGGTCGGGTATGATCAGGCAAAAAATAGACATAGATAAAGAATTAAAAAGATTGGAAACCGAACCGGATAGAATAAAAAAAGAAAAATTACAACTTATAAAAGAATTAAAAATTAGCTCAGCCGATAAGCATCTTTTCTATATCGCGGCTGATATTATTTATTTAAAAGCTTATCGTAAGGACTGCTGGTTCCACGGCTGTTTCGTGGCGGAAAATTTATATAAAGAAATCGGGCGGCGCTTAGGTTTGTCATTAAACCAGGTTTGGATGATGGGCTGGTGGGAAGTGGCGCCGGCTTTAGTAAAAGGAAAATTTGATTCAGAAATTTTAAATGAACGTATAAAATTCAGCGTCTATCATCAGCTTGGGAAAAAGGGGGAAATTTACATCGGTAAAAAGGCCAAAGATTTTTTAAAAAGGCTGATTTTGGAAAAAATTAATATAGAGTCGGTTGATGAATTAAGCGGAACGGCCGCGTATGTTGGCAAAGTAAAGGGTAAGGTTAAGATTATAAATTTACCGGAAGAAATGGGTAAAATGAAAAAGGGCGATATAATGGTAGCGCATACGACTTTTCCTAGTTTAGTTCCAGTTATGAAAAAAGCCGCCGCGATCGTTACCGACGACGGCGGCATAACCTGCCACGCCGCCATCGTGGCGCGAGAACTTAAAATTCCTTGCGTGGTCGGCACGAAAATCGCTACCCAAGTCTTGCATGACGGCGATTTAGTGGAAGTTGACGCGAATAAGGGGATAGTTAAAATAATAAAGATGGCTTGTTGAAAAAAATTCAGTTGTTGCAAAATTTGCACATACTGCCATTGTCTAAGATGTACAAAAATTGCACAGGTTGTTCCATTTTGGAACATACTGCAGCTGATAAAATTAGTTATCAGGAATTTCCAGATAACTGCCGCAGAAGAATATTTTAATAGCGTTCACGGCGACAGAATTTTTTTAAAATCGCCAAAACCGATAAAGAAATTGATAAAAAGGTTTATAAGTTATATGGGTTGACGGAGGAGGAGATTAAAATTGTGGGGAAAGTCTATAATCATTAATTCCTACCGCCCATATTGACTTTATGGTATAATAGGGATAAGATATAAAATCAAAAGGAATTTTAGCTAGTTTTAATTATTTTAAAATTTATGATTTTAATAGATAACGTAAAAGATTTATATTATAATTTTTTTAATAAACCATGCCAAGAGGTAATTGCGGCTAATTTTAATAAATTACCGGATAAAATAGAAATAACTTGGTTTCGCGACGGTAAATATATTATCGGCAATATAAAAACCGAAGATAATACATATATAACCCAAGCTGTTTCCGCCGATGAA
Organism: Parcubacteria group bacterium CG2_30_45_37; assembly: GCA_001873515.1. Classification (GTDB taxonomy): domain Bacteria; phylum Patescibacteriota; class Patescibacteriia; order Patescibacteriales; family GWC2-42-12; genus CG2-30-45-37. The sequence goes on from MNZH01000060.1 coordinate 7,220, forward strand.
TTTGTTGAAATGGTTAATGATACATTGTTAGCTGCTTATGAAATACCAAAGAACTGTATTAATATTATTAGGAACATCAAAAAATTTGTTCCCACGAAAGAGCAATTTGCCGAACTCAATAATATTGCCATAAAAAAATCAGAATCCAGCCTAATACTTATAAAAGAGAAGCAACTAATAACAGCTTAGTATGGGCGAATATTCAAACGTAAAAATTGGAGATATTATTAGGCTTCTGAAATGGCTGGAAAGAAAAAATCAAAGTTTAATAGTAACTAGGGGTGGCAAGCATCAGCTGTTAGTTAAATATAGCTTTTGGGCCAGGCCATTTCCTATTCCTACTAAGCATAAAGAAGTTAGTAGATTTATAGTGAAAGATTTGATGGAAAAATTGGTTAAATCCAATATTTGCACAAAAGAAGAATTTGATTGCCGTCTATAAGAATGAAAAAAATTATTATTTTATAAAAAAAACCGCTTTAATCTGGTGTTTTTTATATGTAATTTTATATTTTCGGGATAAATTTTTTAATGTTGTCCAGCATGGAATTTCTTAAATTTTGCTTGATTTTGTTTCTGGCGGTGGCGGTTTTAACGATTTTCAGCCAATCGCGGCTCGGTCCTTTGCGCTTTTTTTCCCTGATAATTTCCACCAAGTCGCCGTTTTTTAATCCTTGGTCTAAAGTGGCGATTTTGTCATTGACCATGGCGCCGACTGCTTGATTGCCGATATCCGAATGCACATAATAGGCGAAATCTATGGGCGTTGAGCCTTTCGGCAGGTCAAAAACGTCGCCTTTGGGCGTAAACACGAAAATGCGGTCATGAAAAACATCAAATTTTATTTGTTTGATGAAATCCAAAGTGTCCTCGGTGTCTTTTTGAATCTTGAGAACTTCTTTAACCCAGCCCGGCTGGTTGATTGAGACGCTGCCCTTTGCTTTGTAATACCAATGGGCGGCGATGCCGAATTTGGCTTGCTCGTCCATTTCTTTGGTTCTGATTTGGAACTCGCAGGATTTGCTTTCGAGTCCATAGACTGTGGTATGCAAGGCGCGGTAGCCGTTGGGTTTGGGCACGGCGATATAGTCTTTAAAGCGGCTGGGGTTGGGCCGCCAGAGCGAATGGATAATGCCTAAAGTTTTATAGCAATCGGCGATACTGGGCACCACCACGCGCATGGCGAAAACATCGTAAATTTCCGCAAATTTCCGGTCTTTTTTTTGCATTTTCAGGTAGATGCCGTAAAGATGCTTAAAACGGCTGGTAATCTGAAAAGGAATTTTAGCCTCCTTGAGCTTGGCGCCCAAAATGTTTTTAGTTTTTTGAATATACTGGTTATGCTCGTACTTTTTTTCCACTTCATATTTATACTCCAATTTTTTATATTCCTCGGGGTAAAGATGCTTGAAACAGATGTCTTCCAATTGCCACTTTAACCGGAAAACACCCAATAGGCCGGCGATGGGCGCGTAAATTTCCAAAGTTTCCTTGGCGATGCGCAGCCGTTTTTCCAAAGGCAGGGATTCCAGGGTGCGCAGATTATGCAGCCGGTCGGCGAATTTGATTAAAATCACCCGCAAGTCCTTGGCCATGGCCAAAAACATTTTGCGCAAGCTTTCGCTGTAACGTTCAATGCCGCGGTATTTGATTTTGCTTAATTTGGTAATGCCTTCCACTAAATCGGCCACTTCTTCGCCGAAATTTTTTTCAATGTCCGCCAAAGTGTATTCGGTGTCTTCGGGAATGTCATGCAACAGACCGGCAACCACGGTTTCCAGGTCAGCCTTAATTTGGGTCAAGACGAAGGCCGTGTGCAGGCTGTGCTGGATATAAGGTTCGCCGTTTTTTCTTTTTTGGTCGGCATGGGCTTTTTGGGCAAATTCAAAGGCGAGCTGGATCATGGTGGTGTCGGCTTTGGGGCGATTCTCCTTAAATTGGCTAATGATTTGGTTTATGGTCACGGCCGTTTGCTTTTGTAAATTAATTTATGTTATAATATTATTACTAATTGGTGGAAAAGTCAAAGAAAATTTCCCATGCTATTAAGCAAAAAATACTCTAAAATTTTTCTAGTGGCTGTTTTTTTATTACTGGCCACGGTTTTTTTGTTTCATGTTACTTTGGCGGCTGAAGTGGATACTGGACTGACCTACGCCGAGGGCACAGGACTCTCCGCCAGCCAGGACATCAGAGTAACTATCGCCAAAATTATCAGAATCGTCATCGGCTTTTTGGGCATTGTCGCCGTCGGCCTGATCATGTACGCCGGCTGGATTTGGATGACTTCGGAAGGTAGCGAAGAAAAAATTGAGCAGGCGAAAAAGATTTTAACTAACGCGGTTATCGGCTTGATTATAATTTTATCGGCTTTCGCCATCGTCAGTTTCATTATTAACAGCTTAACCGGCGCCATAAGCGGTAGCCAGCCCGCTGGCAGCAGCAGCGGCGTTAGTAGCGGCGGCCTGGCGGCTTTGGGGTCGGGCGTAATTAATTCTCATTACCCGGAGCGCAACCAGACCGGCGTGCCCAGAAATACCAAAATTATCATTACTTTTAAAGAGGCCATGGACCCGGCGACTCTTATCTCCGGCCAGTCCATCAACCAACAGAATATAAAAATCTATCAGACCGAGAGCGGAGCGGCCGACGCCGTGACCTTCCCGGTCGGCGCTACCAAAACGGAAGATAATAAAACCTTCGTGTTTTCGCCAAGCCAATATTTGGGCTCGCCTTCGGAGAAAATTTGGTATTCGGTGGCTTTAAGCAAAAACGTGAAAAAGGCCTCGGGCGCGAGCGCTTTCGCCGGCGCCGTGGCCGAACTGGCTTATGACTGGATGTTTGAAGTGGGCACTTACGTGGATAATACGCCGCCGAAAATTGACAGCGTGGTGCCGGCGCCGGCCTCAACCGAGGCCAGAAACGTAGTGGTGCAGATTAATTTTTCCGAGGCTCTTGACCCGACTGCGGCGGCCGGCGCCACCAGAAACGGTTTTGCCAACATAAAAGTCATGGACGATGCCGCTGCCAGCCTGATTGCCGGCAATTTTTATATTTCCAATCAGTATCGGACCGTGGAATTTTTAACCGACAGCGAGTGCGGCATAAATTCCTGCGGCCAGACGGTTTATTGCCTGCCGGCCAACAAGCGGATTAAAGTTCTGGCCGCGGCCGCCAATTTATTGGTGCCGGGAGCGCCCCTGGCCGCTTACCCGGCCAACGGTTTGGTTGATTTGGCCGGCAATTCTTTGGACGGCAACGGCAATGGCACGGCCGAAGGGCCGCAGGCACAAAGCGGTTTAGTGCCCTATAACGCCAACAACCAAACGCACGGGGGCGAAGGCGACGATTATTATTGGCTGTTTAATACTAATAATACAATTGATATCACGCCACCAGTAGTGGATCAGGTTAACCCGGTCGTCGGCGGCAGCGGAGTGGATTTGTCGGTCATCCCTCAAGCTACTTTTTCTAAATTATTGATGAGCTCATCTTTAAATAGCTCAAGCATAAATTTTAAAAGTGGTGGCGCAGGCTATAACTATTGGATAACCAAAAATGATGACTTTAGCGCCAAAAAAACCACGGCTAATATTAATCATGACCAATTTGCCGAAAATCAGGAGTATTCGGTTCGGCTTAATTCCAGCATTAAGGACATTTATCAGAATTGCTATACGCCCTGTTCCGGCTTGGGAGTGAGCGGCAACCCGTCATGCTGCAACGGGGTGGCCAGCAATAACAATAACTGCCAATAAAAATTAATGTTTAAAAAATTAAAAAAACTGATTTTTTTAGTTTGCTTACTGGTAGTCATACTGGCCATGGCTTATTCGGCCTTGGCCGCGGAGCTGGATACCGGCCTAGAGCCGGTGGCGGCTACCGGTTTAAGCGTGGCTGACCCGCGGGTAATCATCGCCAACATTATTAGAATAGCGCTGGGATTTTTGGGCATTGTCGCCGTGGTTTTAATCATCTACGGCGGCTGGGTCTGGATGACGGCTAACGGGGAAGAGGAAAAAATTCAAAAGGCCAAAAAGGTTTTAACCGGCGCGGTTATCGGCCTGGTTATCTGCTTATCCGCTTTTGCTTTGGCCAGTTTCATTCTGTCCAGATTGATTGCCGCTACCGGCGGCGAAGGCACTGCCGGCGGCACTGGAAGTGGCGCTGGTACGGGCGCTTCGGGTTATGCTTTTAGTATCACCAGCACCAGGCCGGTGGACCAAACCACCGGCGCGGTCAGGAACGTGGTCATAAAAACCTTTTTTAATAAAGCTTTAGGCGACCAAGTTAATCAGACGGTTTTAGCGGCTAATTTCAAAGTGGAAAAAATCGCGAACATAAATCCGGCGACCAAGGCGGAAACCGCTTTGGCTACGCCGCAATTAATCGTCGGCCTGGCGGAGATAACCGACGGCCGGCTGGTGATTAATTTTAAAGATTCGGATAATTGCGGCGATGAGAAAGGAACTCTAAACTGCTTGCCGGCTTGGAGCAAATTTAAAGTTACGGTTAACGGCTATAGCGGCATTGTCTCGGTCGGCAACCAGAGCTTAAGCTGCAGCCTGGGTTCGGCTTGCGAGTTTGTTTTTTCTACCGGTGATTTATTGGATACCAAGCCGCCGACCGCCGGCTTGGTGCCGGCGCAAATCTGCCAAGACGACGGCAGCTTAAAAGCCGATGCCAATACCGTTATGGGTTGGGGCCGGGACGATTTGGGTATTGCCGCTTTGCGCTTTACGCAAAAAAAAGACGGCCAGGCGAGCGAGCAGACGGCTTTGGTGGTGCCGGGCAGCGGGCAAACTTATCAATCATATTCTTATAAATATAACACTACCGGCCTGGCGGCCGGAGATAAATACAGTTTCGGCTTGTACGCTTATGACCAGGCTAACCAGACGGCCTCCGGCAATTTTACCACGGTAATCAAGCCGGGCCATTGCTGTAACGGCTTAAAAGACGGTAATGAAACCGAGATAGATTGCGGCGGAGACTGCTTGGCCTGCTTGGGCGGCGCCTGCCATAAAGCCGAACCCAATCAGTGCGGCACGGGTAGCGCCAACTGCGACAACAATTTATGCTCCACCTTTTTCTGCGATTGCCAAAGCGGCGCCTGCCGCTGCGGCACTAAGCCGATAATTTTTAATGTCAGTCCTGATGGCGGTTTCTGCTCCAATGATAAAAATAAATTTTGCGCCGTTGACGCCGATTGCGGCGCTGGCGGAGTTTGCGATACTGACACGCCTAACGGCGCGGCTGGTAATTTTGTCAGTATCACGGGCCGGTATTTCGGCGATACCGCCGGCAAAGTTTTATTCAGTGATAATAAGGTAGCGGCTTTAGCCTCTAGCGTGAACGCCAGCTGCAGCGGCGCCTGGTCCGATAGCCAGATTATCGCCGTGGTGCCGGCCGGCGCCAACACCGGCAGCCTAAAGGTTCAAGATAAAAATAATAATTTTGACACCACCAACGATGACCGCGGGCCGCAAGTCAAAGATTTTCTGGTGAATAATTTAAAACGGCCCGGCGTCTGCTCGGTTAATCCTGACAGTGGCT
>MNZH01000062.1:0-1658 GCA_001873515.1 Parcubacteria group bacterium CG2_30_45_37
GCTTGGTTGATTTGGCCAAACCTAACGCCGTCTTGGCGGTTTTGGCCGGACTAGCCCAGTTTTGGCAGGCCAAGATGATGACCACTAAACGGCCGGAAGTGCGCGCAAACGGCGCCAAAGACGAAGATATGATGGCCGTGATGAACAAGCAGATGCTTTATTTCATGCCGGTGTTAACCGTGGTCATTGGCCTGTCGTTTCCCGGCGGCCTGACCTTATATTGGTTTGTCACTACCCTCTTAACCGCTTTGCAGCAGCTGTATTTATTTAAGAAAAAAGAAAAAGCGATTGAAGTAAAATAAAAGGTCTTGCTAATATTGCTCACTAGAGAAAAATTTAGGGGTTAGGCAAAAAATTTCTAACAAAATTTCGAACTCGCCTAAACGGCTCAAACAGCGAAATGTTTGTAAAGAAATTTTTTACCTAACCTAATCCTAAATTTTTTATGCTCGCAATATCAGCAAGACCTTTATTAGGTGTTGTTAAAAATTCTTTCCCTTGCCCACGATGACGTTTAAGCATTGTTTGGCTACGGAAATTTCCGCCGGCGTCTGGGTTGGCACCGAGCCGTCTAAAATCAGTTGCGCCTTAGGATTAGCAATGGTTACCCGCTTTATTTTAAAAATTGATTGGTCTAAGTCTTGGGAAAAGAATTTTTTGTTCGGCCGCGCGTTGATTACCAATTCCAAGACTCCGTCCAGCGGGCTAAAGTTTATTTTCGGCGGCAACTTGATGGCCGGGCTGGCCAAATTAAAAATTTGAATCAGGCCTTTTTCTGAAGTTTCAATGGTGTAATCGCGCCGCATATCAATCACCGTGCCCTGGTTGGCAATCGTGGCGTTGCCTAAAAAATAAGTCTTGTTAGCCAGGCCCAAATCCAAGCGGGCCAGGAGTCTGGCCGACAAAACGTTACAGGCGGTTGCTACCGAGTCAATGCCCAGTCCCTGGGCAATGTCATTATTATCTTGGCCGACAGGAATAATGCCTAGAGGCACCGGACTGCCGACTAAAGAGTTAATGGTCTGGCTAACGGTTTTATTGTCGCCTACCGCGACGATGGTTTTAGCCCCGCGCTTCAGTTCGCCGGCCACCATTTCCGGGATGTTTCTCATTAAGCTTAAGCGTGAAATCTTTCCGTTCAGCCCCAAATCGGTAATCCTGGTTTCAATTTGCGCCAGCAAGCGGTCGTATTTTTTTTGATTCAAAAAAGAATCGTAAATAAAAATATTCACAAACGTTAACCCCTTATTTACCCTGTTAAATAGCGCTTGGCGCTAATTTTGCCTCTGGCAAAATTATTTGACAGGGTGAATTATTTATTCTTTGTCTTTATTTAGCTTTTTTATTTCTTCCGCCGAGCCGCCCATGGCGCACTTGCCGTTAAAAACCGCGCCGCGCTCAATTGATAAAGCGCCAGCCTGGATGTCGCCGGAGATTTTGGCCGTGGCCGTAACTTCCAAAAAACCCTTGATCTTAACATTGCCGGAAATTTCGCCGCCCACCCTGGCCTCTTTGGCTTCAATGTTGGCGTTGACCTTGGCTTTCTCTCCCACCTCTAAGTTACCCACGGTTTTTAAGCTGCCATCAACCGTGCCTTCAACAATCACGTTGCCCTGGGCATTAAAATCGCCCTTGACCTTAACCGAGGGGCCGATAAT
>MNZH01000062.1:1667-9707 GCA_001873515.1 Parcubacteria group bacterium CG2_30_45_37
GGTTTCAAATTCGTTTAAATCTTGCCCTCCTTGGTTTGGCTTGTTAAACATAAAGCATTATATTATTGAGTTATAAGTCATTATAATCTTAGGCAAGTCGGGCGAGTTTGTCAAAAAGGAAAAACTGCGTTATTATATAAAAGAAAATCAAACGCCGATTGCTGGTGTTTATTTTTTTATTCATTCCCGCGCATAAGAAACAGTATTACCAAACAAGGATTTGATTGCTCTCTCTAGTTATATATGGAAGCTGCGTTTTTACCAACACTGATCCTCAAATGATAAAAATATAATACTATGAATCAATGCTTTAATATAAGCAAAGACAGATATTTTGTGACGATTCGATATTTTACGGGAATGAGCAGAGAGCTGTGTTTAAAATATTGGTCGGAGCAGCTAGAAATAAATAAAAAATATGTTAAGATGTATTATAATGACGGCCAGACAAGAGGAAAATCGCCTTATGGCATGTGCAGATTAACGGTTAAAAGAGGAGGATATATTTTAAAATTGCTTAAATCTATGACATCTTTGGTTATAGAAGAAATTGATGGAAATAAGCCCTTATCGTTTAACGGATAGGACGAGGGTTTCCTAAACCCTAAATCCAGGTTCGATTCCTGGTGAGGGCACGTAGATATTTTAGATTTTTGATTTACGATTTTTATTTAATGTTAGCCATTATTGCTAATATTAGCATAAATAATAATATTTATTTTAATGTTAGCCATAATTTAGTATTTAATTCGTAAATCGAAAATCGTAATTCGTAAATTTACACGGGCCGTTAGCGCAGTTGGTAGCGCGTTTGCATGGCATGCAAAAGGTCACCGGTTCAAATCCGGTACGGTCCACACTTTCGGATAAGTCAAGGTTTCCGCCTCGCCGCGTTCTTTAAAAACTGCCAAAGAACCGGAAAAATATCGGCTCGGAAAACCACATTTTAAAAGAAAATTTTTATACAAAATCAACAAGCCAAACCCTTAAAAGGAGGTGAAAACGATGAAGGTTGCTGTCTTCGGGATTAGTGGATACCTTGGCATTGAATTAGTAAAAATACTATCACAACGAAAAGACACAGAGATTGTTTATACTGCTACGAGTAAAGAAAAGAGGGGGGAGTTGAAAAACGCCTCAGTGGCCCTTTTGGCCTTACCAGCAAACGAATCATTACATCTTGTTCCCGAATTATTATTATCAGGAATAAAAGTTATTGATTTGAGTGGGGCTTATCGGCTGAAAAATCCCGATAGCTATCCAAGATATTATGGTTGGCGACATCCCTATCCTGAATTACTGACGGAAGCGGTATATGGTTTGCCGGAAAATAATCGGGATAATATCAGAAAAGCTCGACTGATTGCCAATCCTGGTTGTTACGCCACAGCCATAAATCTTGGGTTATTACCATTGGTGAGGGATGGTTTAATATCTAAATCGACCAAGGTTGTTGTCAAAGCAGTCTCGGGTTATACGGGAGCGGGAAAAGGAGCGAAGATTCCTAAAACCATTACTCCCTACAAGGGCGGCCGTCAGCACCAACATATTCCGGAAATAGAACAGGAATTAGAGATTGAAAACCAGCTATTGTTTTATCCGCAAGTAGCTCCGTGGCCGAGAGGAATTGAAGTCCTAATTCGTTCCAAAATATCAGCCGTAACAGACATAGTCAGTTTTTACAAGGCACATTATTCTCGAGAAGTGTTTATCCGCGTGGAATCAGAAAATATTACGGTTGATAAGGTTGTAAAAACAAATTTCTGTGATATTCTGCCGGCATACAAAGGTTCGTTCGCCACTGTGAAAGTGGCAATTGATAATCTTGTAAAGGGGGGCGTCGGTCAAGCTATCCAAAATCTGAACATCATTTCCGGGCTCTCGGACAACGTGGGGTTATAGAGTTTTCTATAGCCCTTTTTTAATTGTCGCTAAATCAGAAAATTTTTCGTTGAAAAATTTACTATAATGAGTTATTATTAACTCATAGAAAAACTTGAAATTGTCAAAAAACGCGGCGAAGCGTTAAACTTTTTGGGCTTCTTTGCCGCCGCCCCGAGCGAAGCGAGGGGCGAAAATCGTCCGAGCTAATTTAAGAATAGTCCACAATGGCAGTTCCGTGTGGAACGCATATATAAAATTATATAATATTAGCTACAAAATATAGTAGATACTAAGTTTCTTAAAAAACATGTATGATACTAAATTATGATACTAAATAAAGATAATTTTAAGCAAGAAGTTGAGGATTATTCCGGCGTGGTGCTGGTTGATTTTTTCGCGCCTTGGTGCGGACCATGCCAAATTATGTCACCGGTGGTAGATGAAATCATTAAAGAAAATAAAGACCAGAATGTAAAAATTGGCAAACTTAACGCTGATGAAAACCAGGACATCGCGGCCAAATATAATGTCATGAGTATACCCACCTTTTTACTTTTTAAAAATGGCAAAGCGGTTGGTCAAAAGACTGGCTATGGAGATAAGGAGGAATTATTAAAAATGATTACCAGCAATAAATGACCAGACCAATAATTAATCGGGTAGACTTAAGTCTACATAATTGTAGACTAAAGTCATTTTTCACATAAAGTGGATAAGTCCACATTAATGTGGACTTTACTTTTGACGTTTATTTAATATTAGCCAAAATTTAAAAAGTGTGAAAATTGGGGATAACAGAGGATAAATCTTAATAAATTTAATCTATAATATGTACGACATAATAATCATTGGAGCCGGTCCAACCGGCCTGACCGCGGCAATTTACGCGGCCAGAAGAATGATGAAAACTCTGGTGATTTCAAAAAATATCGGCGGCCAGATGGTTTGGGCGTCGGAAATCGCCAATTATCCTGGAGTTAAAACCATCGGGGCCATTGAATTGGTGCAGAATATGAGCCAGCAGGTTAAAGATTTTGGAGTTGGGATAAAAATTGATGAAGTGAAAAAAATCGATAAAAATACTGACGGCAGCTTTAAGATTGATGGTAAAAAACAGAGTTATTTAACCAAAACCATCGTACTGGCCATGGGGTTGGCGCCGAAACAACTAGGCTTGGCCAGAGAAAATCAGCTGGTGGGCAAGGGCATCAGCTATTGCGCCAATTGCGACGGCCCGTTATTTAAAGGCAAACCCGTGGCCGTGGTGGGCGGCGGCAACGCGGCCCTGGACGCGGCCGAAGTTTTATCAAAAATTGCCAGCCAAGTTTATTTGATTTACCACAAACCAAAATTCAAGGGCTTTGAAAGCCTGGTGGCCTGGGTTGAAGCGCGAAAAAACATAATCATCATGCTGGCTAGCGACGTGGTAGAAATTATCGGTGAACAAAAATTGGAAAGACTGAAAATTGAGAATAAGATTGACCGGACCGTGAAAGAAATAAAAGTTGACGGGTTTTTTATCGAAATCGGCCATATGCCCAAAACCGAATGGTTGGCGGATTTGGTGGAGCGGGACGGCAAAGGCCAGATTAACGCGGACTTAAGCGCCAAAACCAGCCAGGCGGGCGTGTTTGCCGCCGGCGACGTGACGCCGGGAGAATTTAAGCAGATTATTATCGGTTGCGGCCAGGGCGCGGTGGCGGCCCTGTCGGCCTATAAATATTTGCAAGAGAAAAAATAATTTTTAATTCTGGCAGATAAATTATATGCTGGATTTAAAAGAAGAGAAAAAAATATTTGCTCAAGGCTATGACATCATCGGTGCCTTGGACGAGGCCGGGCGCGGGCCGTTGGCCGGTCCGGTGGTGGCGGCTTGCGTAATATTTAAGGCTAATTTTAGCTTAAATAATCAGTTAGCTGAGGTTAAAGATTCTAAAAAATTAACCGCCAAAAAACGGGAAGAGCTGTTTGACAAAATTAAAGAAAATTTTATTGAAGTGGGCGTCGGCGTCTGCGACCATCGTACCATTGATAAAATAAATATTCTGCAAGCCAGTTTTCTGGCCATGAAAAAAGCCATCGGCGCCCTTAAAAACAAGCCGCGTTTTTTAATGATTGACGGCGGCCGGAAACTGCCCAATTCCTCAATGCCGCAGCAGGCTTACGTTAAGGGCGACGAAAGAATTTTTTCCATCGCCGCGGCTTCAATCGTCGCCAAAGTCACTCGGGATCGGCTGATGCGGGAAATGGACAAGCTCTACCCGGCCTACGAGTTCGCCAGGCATAAAGGCTATGGCACTAAGCTGCATTTGGAAAAATTAAAACAATACGGCCATTGCCCGATTCACCGATTAAGTTTTAGGCGGGTGAAAAAATAATATTTTTTAAAAGTTTTATTAGCTGGTCGGCAATTTTGTTCGCGTCCAGGATAATTTTTGCCTGCGGCACGTCTTAATTCGCCCAAAAATGGCAAACTCGCCTTCGGCTTGCGCCTCGGCTCAAACACGCCATTTTTTTAACGGCAAATTCAGACTAAAAATTATATGTCCGCTCACAGAACTGCCGGCCAGCCGTATTTGTATAATATAGAAAATTATTTTATAATGTAGTTATAACTCACCCCGTGAAATTGCTTCGCACCGGCAAGGCCGGATTTCACAGGGCAGGCAAATCTTTTATATGTCAGGACCAATCGGAGGGAATCATCTGCTTGACGCCAATTTTATTTTGGCCAAAGCGCAAGTTGAAGAAAAAACCAAACTGGTTGATTTGGGCTGCGGTTCGTCCGGCCATTTTGTTTTTCCGGCCGCCGCGCTGGTGGGTAAAAAAGGCGTGGTCTACGCCGTGGATATTTTGCGCACCGCCCTGGAAACGATTGACAAGCGCGCGCGCGCGGAAAATTTAACTAATATTAAGACAATTTGGAGCAATTTAGAGATTTTCGGCGCCACTAAAATAGAATCAGGCAGCCTGGACGTGTCCCTATTAATTAACACTTTGTATCAATCGCACAAACGCGTGGAGATTTTGAGAGAGTCCACCAGGCTTTTAAAAAAAGCCAGCCGGTTGATGGTGGTGGAATGGAAAAATACGGCCGCTCCGTTCGGGCCGCCGGCCGAAGAAAGGGTAAAAAAAGAACTGTTGGACAACGGCGCCAAAAAGCTGGGGCTGCAGCTGGAAGAGGAATTTATCGCCGGCCAATATCATTACGGCTTAATTTACGTAAAATTATAAGCCAGCCATAAAAATATGGGGAATTTTTTAACTTGGAATTTTTGGTTCAGCTTGCGGCCGGGCGCGTTTGTCAGCGGCTCGCTGAGAATGGTGCTGGGATTCATCGGCCTGTTGATTATTTTAACCATCGCCGCCGGCGTGGTTAAAAGAAGGTGGGCCAAAAGCCTGTATGCCAATTTTTGGAGCGGTTTATTCACTTTTTTTTGGACTAATGCCTTGATTGGCTTGCTCTTAACGTTTTTTAATTATGAAATGGTGCCATTTTTGTCCGCGCGCTTCTGGTTGCTGGTTTGGGCCGCGGGCCTGATTGTTTGGCTGGCCTTTATTGTCAGGCTGGTGGTGAAAATTCCGCAGAAAAAGGCGTTATTGGAAAAAGAGAAAGAGTTTAAAAAGTATATTCCGTAAAGAAATTAATTCAATTGGAACGCGGGGCTGGTCGTCAGCCCTTTTTTGTTAACATTAATGTTGTCTTTCGGCCTTATCCTGCCGAAAGACAGTTATAAATAACCATGACCCATAACCAGAATATTGGAAAATTTGGCGAAACTTTAGCCAAAAAATTTTTAATTAAACGCGGCCATAAAATCATTGACGCCAACGTAAAATTAAGTTATCAGGAGCTTGATTTGGTGGCGGAGAAAGACGGCCGGATTATTTTCGTGGAGGTTAAAACCAGATTAAGCCAGTTTTACGGCCCGGCGGAAAACGCCATGGCTTTAACCAAACTGGAGCGGTTCCGGCGGGGAGTGGAAATGTATATTTTTAAAAATAATTTGGACATTGACGAAATCAGGGCCGACTTGATTACGGTGGATATCGACCATTTGAAGCAAACGGCAAAAATTAAGCATTATCAAGACGTTATTTGAAAATTTTTTGGCCAGGCCCAGCTTATGCACAGCTTAGCGTCATCCCAGCCGCGCTTTAATAACATTTTATTAACCGATTTTACACTTGACGCGCTTAAATGGCGCGAGCTAAACTGAAAACACTGCCGAGACGTCGCAAGTGATTTTTAAAAATTTTCTTTTTAGGGCTAAGGGGGAAAATCGGCTTAGCTAATTTACTCCTCTTGGCCCTATTTTAGAAAAGTTTAATTAGCAGGGAGGAAATAGATTTTTCAACATGAGCAAAACGTTAAAAAGTTTTTATTTCGGCCTGTTTTTTTTGTTTTTCTTTTTGGCCTTAGCCAGTCCGACTAAAGCCGAGGTAGCCACGCCGAAGATAACTAAATTTTCTGCTACGGCAGAAAGTTTTTCACTGGCCGGCGCGGCAACGCCCCATAACAACATTTTAATTTATTTGGATGGTAATTATGTCGGCTATTACGTCGGTAGAATGGCGGCAACAGGCAAGACCGAACAAAGCTTTGATTTTCTATTTAATTTAAAAAATAAATTGTCTGACGGGCGTCACATTCTTATAGTTGTTGGCCAAGATCCCACTTCTTTGGTATTATCTGCGCCATCAGAAGAAATTAAGTTTTTAATAAACGAAGTGCCGGCGCCCACCCTGATAAAGCCAGAGTCTGGCTCAATCATTGGTCAGAATAACCAAATCATTAGTGGTTTGACTAAATCCGGCACCAGGGTTTTATTATATCTTAACAATGTTTTGTTAAACAAAACTGAAATTTTAAAGCACGATAGCGGCACGGCTAATTTTTTCTTTAAAAATAATTTAAGCTTAGGCCAGCATGAGCTTTATGTTGTAGCCGAAGACGCCAATCAGAAAATCAGCCAGCCGTCCAGAAGCGTTAATTTTAAGGTTGAACTGCCCAGGCCGGCGCCCACCATGTTCCCGTCCGTGGTTAATATGAATACCACGGCGGTGCGGCCATTTATTGTTGGTTTGGCCAAAAACGATTCGCTCGTCAAAGTTTATATCGACAAAAAGTATAGCGGCGAATTTTTAGTAAAAAATCATCAAAGCGGCACAGCCAATTTCGCTTATCGGCCGGCAACGGCCTTAAGCCGCGGCAGCCATCAGGTCCAGGCCGTGGCCCTGGACCGGCGCGGCAAAGCCAGCATTAATTCGAATTTAATAGATTTTCAAGTAAAAGCCGCGACCATCGCGCAAGGCGCGGCAGAAGCCAGGCAGCAGGCCGTGGCCAATATAAAAGAAGCCCAGGCGTGGGAAAAAAGCGAATCAGGCGCGGCGGTTATTTCCGGCAGCACCGGCCAGGTTGAAAACCAGTCGGCCGGCGAGCCGGAAGCGGAAAAGCAACAGCTAACCTCTCTGGAAACAATCATTGATTTATTGGGTACCAGTTCGGCGTCGGCCAAGGCTGCCCAAGGGCTGGTTAACGAAGGCCGGCAGAACCAAGGCAAACTGAAATTAAGCGTAGTGGTATTTATTTTGTTTTTGGTCGGCGTGGTCGGCTGGTTGCTTTGGGTGAACCGCGAGCTCATAAAAGAGCGACGGGCGCAAGCCGAAGCGGAAGAGAAAAAAGTTGACGCGCCGGATAAAGAGCCAGATAAATTATTATAAATTGAAGAAATGCTTTCCGGCCTTATCCTGCCGGACGTTCGCTCGCCCGGCGTGCTCGCTCACTGCCGCTCCTCACGACCTCTTTTGGCTGACGCCAAAAATTTACAAGAGAAGAAAAATACTCATGACCAAAAAAATTGAAAGCTTGCAAAATGAAAAAATAAAGCAAATCGTCAAGTTGCGCGATTCCAGCCGGGAGCGCCAAACCGCCGGCCGGTTTGTCATTGAAGGCTACCGGGAAATTAGTTTGGCGCTGGCCGGTGACGCGGAAATCGTTAATTTAATCTATTGCCCGGATTATCTTAAAAAAGAATTGGCCGTGGCTGAAGAAAAAATTATTGCCGTGCCCAAAAAAGTTTTTAATAAAATTTCCTGTCGGGAAAATCCGGACGGCTGGTTGGCCGTGGCGAAAATCAGGGAGCGGCAGCTGGA
>MNZH01000081.1 GCA_001873515.1 Parcubacteria group bacterium CG2_30_45_37
GCTGAAAGGCAAAAGTTCGGAACGATTGCTGCAAAAATTTCCCGCTTTGGAAAAACAATATTGGGGCAGACATTTGTGGGCCAGAGGCTACTTTGTTTCTACCATAGATTGAATTACAAAAAGACAAGCCAACAACAACGCGCAGGTCAATTACTCTCTCTAAAGGCGAGATTGCGCGGTGGGCGTTGGATTTCATTGAGCAAACAGGCCCATCTATCGGCAACAACTCTTTTGATACCGCAAGGAAACTTATTGAGGAGATTGTAAACTCCGGTATTCGGGTTGATACAGCATACGCCATAGATTACAAGCGCGCTCTCAAGGCGTTGGAGAAAAGCATTATTGAGTTTTACGGCAGAAAATCGTTTGAGATAATGTTTAAAAGTCAATTTACTTTCAGAAAGAAAAATGTAAAAAACATTTTTATTGATAATAAGGTAACAATAAGGAAAAGATTGAAATGGACAAATCTTTATACTGCTTATCAGGACTTGCCATCAACATATCAAGCAAAAGGGGTTGTTGTAGAGGGATACAAGTATTCTATTCGTCCGTATGTCAAATTGGATTCCCAGCCAGAAAAATGGGTGGCAGACACTTTGGAGCATTTGTGTTCTTCGGACAAAAAGAAGAAAAGTTTTTGGGTAAGAAACGAACCGAGGATGGAGTATCCGGTTGAAGTTAAGCCCGCCCCGTTTTATCCGGACTTTTTGGCGTTCATAAACGGCAAGTGGATTGTGGTTGATGTGAAAGGAAAACATCTTGCCGAGGCAAAGCAGATTGACGACCGGAAAAAAGCCCTAAAACTTTTGGAAAAAGAGGGCGGCGTTCAAACTTTCTTCCTCGTGGACAAAGTTATGGAAAAACGAGGTTTCAAAGCGGTTGAAATTGCCAGTGTGGACGATTTTAGTGGTTTTGACGAATTACGCCACGAGGAATTGGGAATTGAGGAGTTTGCGAACGGACAGAAGCCAACGCTATTTGATAAAAAATAACACCGTGACAAAGGCGTGTGTAAAACTTGACAAACCTAAGGCGTTTTGGTAAATTAGTATAAAGTGCTAATTATATGAAATGGATTGATTTTGAACGACAAATCAAGAAAAAAAACATCAAACTTTTCACTCCATTGGATGTGCAGAGGTTTTTAAGCAGGTCCAAAGTGGCGGTAACTTTTCTTATTCACCGCCTGAAAAAACAGGGTTATGTTCAAAGCGTTAAGAGAGGGTTATACAAATTGTCAGACGAATCAGTCCCTGACCTTTATCTTGCCAATAAACTTTACGAGCCGTCGTACATATCCCTGGAGTTCGCGCTTTCGTATCACCGCGTCATTCCAGAGACGGTTTATGAAATTACTTCAGTAACGCCGAAAGCGACGCGGCGCTTTGAAACTCTCGGCAAGATATATTCGTATCACAAAATCAAGAAGACCGCTTTCACCGGCTATACGATAGAAAAACAAAAATGGTTCAGTTTTCAGATTGCCGATCCGGAAAAAGCGTTTGTTGACTCCAATTATTTTCGTATGCTTGGCGGATTGAAGCCAATCTCCCGTTACAATAAAGAAAAAATAAATTTAGCGAAGGCTTTGCGGTACGCTTCATTGCTTGGAAACAAAAAATTAATTAGCATCATTAAAAGAACATTACAATGATTTCCAATGAAACTTTAGAAAAATATTCTCCGACCAGACAAAATCCCCAGCCAATTAGCCGGGGTTTTTATTTTTGCCTATTATATTTTTTTAAGATAAAATGAATAGACTATGATTAAGGTTGGGGAGCGGCTTGATTTAAACCTAAAAATTAAGCCGGAAACAAAAGCCAAGCTGATTTTTTTATTAATTTGCTTGGCTATGGAGCTTATCTAATCTACCGAACAATTAAAAAATGATTAGTGAATTTATAAAAAAATTTAACGCGCGGGGAGAAATTTATTTAAGAATTAAGGCGTTGCCCAACAGGCCAATGACCGAAGCGCGTCAGGTGATGGCTGACCAGACCATTAAAATCAATTTGGCGGCCAAAGCGGAAAAAGGCCAGGCCAACCGGGAGATAATTAGGTTTTTGGCGCACGAGTTTGCAATAAACAAGAAAAATGTTAAGATAATCGGCGGAGCGGGCGATAGGCTGAAATTGGTAAGGCTGGTAAAATAGCCCAGGAGATTGTTAACCATTCGTGAGATTGCTTCGTCGCTAACGCTCCTCGCAATGACAATATTATGCCTGATAAAAATACGCAAAAAAACATCCCCCAGCACGTGGGCATCATTATTGACGGCAACCGGCGCTGGGCGCGGGAGCGGAATTTGCCGACTTTTGAAGGGCACCGCAAGGGCTATGATAAGGTCAAGCAGTGCCCGGAATGGTTTTTTTCGCGCGGCGTGAAAATTTTATCATTTTACGCTTTTTCCGCGGAAAATTGGAACCGGGCGCCGGCGGAAGTGAATTATCTGATGAAATTGCTGGAAGAGGCGGTGGCCGACGGGCTTAGGGAAATCGCCAGAAAAAATAATTACCAAGTTTTAATCAGCGGCCGGCTGGAAGATTTGCCGGGCGATTTGCCGGCCAAATGCTTGGAAGTAATGGCTGAAACTAAAAATAATCATCGCGGCATTATCAATGTCTGTTTAAATTACGGCGGCCGTCCGGAAATCGTCGACGCCGTGCGCAAGCTGCTCAAAAACAAAGTGGAAGTGGAGCAGGTGCATGAAGGCATGATTAAAAAATATTTATATCAGGCCGATTTGCCCGACCCGGACATAATCGTGCGCACTTCGGGTGAACAGCGGCTGTCCGGTTTTATGACCTGGCAGTCGGTATATAGCGAACTTTTTTTTATGAAAAAATATTGGCCGGATTTCGAAGAGTCGGACGCGGAAATTATTTTGAGGGAATACGAGGGCAGGAAAAGAAATTTCGGCAAATAAAAAAATGAATTATGAATAATGAATTACGAATTATGAATAAAATCCCCCCAACCCCCTTTGCTAAAGGGGGCAAATCTCCTTTGGCGGATAGAATCAGACCGGAAAAATTGGAGGATTTTTTGGGCCAGGACGAAATCGTGGGGCAAGGCAAAATGCTAAGGCAAGCCATTAAAGCGGACAAGCTGCCATCCCTGATTTTTTGGGGTCCGCCCGGAAGCGGCAAAACCACGCTGGCGCACATCATCGCGCGCGAAACCAAAGCGGAATTTTTGCGGTTTAGCGCCGTAACCAGCGGGCTCAAAGATTTAAGAGAGGTAATTAAAAAAGCCAGAGCCAACGCCATTGAAGACAAAAAGACCATTTTATTTATTGACGAAATTCATCGTTGGAACAAAGCCCAGCAGGATGCCTTGCTGCCGCACGTGGAGCGCGGCGTCATCATTTTAATCGGCGCCACCACGGAAAACCCCAGTTTTGAAGTTAGGGGCGCATTGCTCTCGCGTTGCCGCGTGTTTGTTTTAAAGCAGTTGGGCCAGACGGAAATCGCGGAAATTATCAAGAGAGCGCTGCAGGACGAGACCAGAGGACTGGGCGAGCTTAAAATAAAAATAGATGATGACACGATAAATCTACTGGCCAGCATGTCTAACGGGGACGCGCGCGTGGCTTTGAATGTTTTGGAATACGCGGCCACCTCACTCCAACCCCCTCCTTATCAAGGAGAGGGAGTAATAATTTCCGTCGACGCCATTAAGCAAGCTTTTCAAAAATCACATTTGCTATACGATAAAGACGGGGAAGAACATTATAATATTATTTCGGCTTTGCATAAGTCTTTGCGCGGCTCGGACGCGGATGCGGCGCTGTATTGGCTGGCGCGTATGGTGGAAGCCGGCGAGGACCCGCTTTATATCGCGCGCCGGCTGGTGCGCTTCGCTTCCGAGGACGTTGGCTTGGCTAATTCCCGCGCTTTAGAGCAGGCCGTGGCCGCGTATCAAGCCTGCCATTTTATCGGTTTGCCCGAGTGTAATGTAATTTTAGCGCAAATTGTGGTGTATCTGGCTAAATGCGAAAAATCCAACGAACTTTATACCGCTTATAATCAGGCCGCGGCTGACGTGCATGAATATGGAAATTTGCAAGTGCCGCTTCATATTAGAAACGCGCCCACTCGACTCATGAAAGATTTGGGCTATGGCAAGGATTATAAATATAGCCCGGAATATGATTATAAAGAAAAGCAGGAGTATCTGCCGGAGAAGTTAAAGAAGAGAAAATATTTGAAGTAAATTAAATTTTTATGGACTATTCTAAAAAATCAATCGCCTTGCATAAAAAGAACCGGGGCAAGATTGAGATTAAAGTGAAAGTCAGGCTGAAAAATAAAACTGACTTATCTTTGGCCTATACGCCGGGCGTGGCCGCGGTTTCTTCGGCGATCGGCCGAGATAAAAAACTTTCCTGGCTTTTGACCAATCGCGCCAATCAGGTAGCGATTGTTACGGACGGCACCGCGATTTTAGGCTTGGGTAATCTTGGGCCGGAGGCGGCCATGCCGGTGATGGAAGGCAAGGCCGTGATTTTCAAAGAGTTTGCCGGCATTGATGCCGTGCCTTTGTGCATTAATACCACTTACACGGAAGAAATCATTAAATTTTGTAAATTGATTGAGCCAAGTTTCGGCGGCATAAATTTAGAAGACATTTTCGCTCCCAGATGTTTTGAAATTTTACAGCGCCTGGAAAAAGAATTAGCCATTCCGGTTTTTCATGACGACCAGGATGGCACGGCCATCGTGGTTTTAGCCGCCCTAATTAACGCCGGTAAAGTTATGGGCAAAGCCATGAAAAAATTAAGAATCGTGATTAATGGCGCCGGCGCGGCCGGCATCGCCGTGGCCAGACTGCTCATGGCCGTGGGAGTTGGTGATTTAATTTTGTTGGACAGCCAAGGCATTATTTATGCCGGCCGCGCTGGACTAAATTCGGTTAAAGAAAAAATCGCTCGAGTTACTAATAGAAAAAGAACTAAAGGCGGTTTAACTGAAGCCATGGCCAGCGCTGATGTTTTTATCGGCCTGTCGCAAGGCAATTTAGTAAGCTCCGAGATGGTAAAAAGCATGAATAAACAGCCGATCATTTTCGCCATGGCTAACCCGATTCCGGAAATTATGCCTGCTTTGGCCATTAAAGCCGGCGCGGCCGTTGTTAGTACCGGCCGGTCGGATTTTCCCAATCAGATTAACAACGCTTTGGTTTTTCCCGGAATTTTTCGCGGATTACTGGATAATAAAGTGAGGCGAGTGACTACTAAAATAAAAATTAAAGCGGCCATGGCTTTGGCCGGCGTGGTTAAGCCGAGTAAAGAACAGCTTTTGCCATTGGTGACTGATAAAAGAGTGGTTAAGGCTATCGTTAAAGCGGTAAAATAAAAAATTATGCCGAAAATTGATAAAAATAAGCACCCAAATTTTCCTTTAAACCATAAAGCCGGTCTAACCGGAAATTTGTTTTTTTTATGAAAAAATGCTATTATGAAGTATAATAATTTATCTTATGACTCAAGAAAAATGGCAGGAAATAATCGGCAAGATTAAAGATGATTTTCCGGTTGAAGAAACTGAAAAAATCCACTTTGACGAAGAGGGCGGGGTTGACCTTGAATACATTATTTTTAAAGGGCCGCTGGGGCGGATGAAACTGGAATTTATTACTAGGCCGGTGGTGCTTGACAAAAAAACCAAATATTCCAACCGCATCGGCCAGCAAACCGTGGTGGAATACGTTTATAGTCCGGATGAATTGAGCCATAAACTGAAAGCCTATAAATGGGACGAAGCGATAAACGACTGGCTGGAAATGGAAGCGAAAAAATTTGAGTTATAAAGCCTTTGAAAACTTTTTTAAAAAAAGTTTTCAATACTTTCAAAAAATATATTGTATCAAATAAAAATTTTATAGCGAGCAAAGCCCTACGGCCATAAAATTTTTATTTGATAATGATAAGTTGAATTATATGAACAAAAAATTAAAAGTTTTGCTTCTGCTCCTGGCGGTTTTACTGCTGCTGGTTTTATATTTGATTTTAACCTCGGAATCGGCCCGAGAGGAAAGCCGGCCGGCGCCGGCGAAAAATGAAGCCGCGGTTCAGCTGGAAAATAATTATACGACCGAAGCCAAGGAGCTGTTTAACGATTATTCAAAAATGGTTCAGGCCGACAGCTTTACCTTGGAAGGCTTGGCGGCTTTAAAAAATAAAATATTAGATTTGAAAGTGCCGACCAAATTCAAAGAATTGCACATCAATTTAGTTTTGGCTTTGACCAAAATGGAAAATTATTTGAATTCGCGAAATGAGCAGGAAAAAATTTTCAGCCAGCAGATGGTTAATCAGCTTAAAGCCGACTATAGCTGGTTAAACAATTAATCCCATGAAGTTTAATCGTTTTTTGCCGCTAATCGTGCCAGTCTCGGTTTTTTTATTGGCCGAATTATATTTCTTTTTCCCCAAATTGGTATATCTGGCGGCCGCCTTGGCCAATTTATTGATTTTTTTCGCCAGCTGGCAATTTTGTAGGGCGAGTCAAGTTGATAAAAAGTGGTGGAATTATCTGATTTTGCCGGCGGTGATGTCCACCCTGGTGCTGGCCTATTCGGTTTTTATGAGCCGCCAGCTTTTAATTCAGCTGCTGTTTGTTTTTAATCTGGCGTTCTTGTATCTTTATTTGCGCCAAGTTTATTATTATCTGTTAAACCCGCTGGCTTATGAAGTTTTCAGCATTGAAAATATTTCTTCCGGCGCCAACTGGCTGTCTTTCTTTTTTTTGGCGGCCACGGTTTACGGGTTGCAGTCTTTTCTGAATTTGCCGATTCTTTGGCTGGCGCTCGTCATACTGGCCGTAACCGCCTTGATTATTTATCAGATTATCTGGGCCAACAAGATTGAATTAAAAATCGTTCTGCCCTACCTCTTAATTAGCTGTTTGATTTTAGTGGAATTGTCCTGGTCAATTTCCTTTTTGCCGTTTAATTATAATATTTCCGGCTTAGCCCTGGCGATTTGCTATTACGTCATCATCGGGCTGGTTAAAAATCACCTGCTTGACAAGCTGGACGCGAAAAGGCTAAGAATGTATTTACTCCTGGGGTCGATTAGTTTGTTTCTGATATTATTTACCGCCAAATGGCTTTAGCGGCGCGACAACGAATTTATGAAAAAAATTATCAAATTTTTTCAGAACCATTTATTGGTTTCGGTCATAATAGTGGCTTTAGTTTTCGGTTTGGCCGGCGGCATCGCGGGAACGCTCATCGCCAGGTCTTATTTAATTGATTCGTCATATAATTTTTCCTCCGGCAAATATACCGACCAGGGCATTGTCATCAGCAACCCGAAAAATGTCATCGTCCAGCAAGACGTTAAAATAGACGAAACCATCAAGGCGGTTTCCGGCAGTTTGGTCGGCATTTATAAAAAGCAGCAGCCGGCCAAATCGGGCGAGGCTTTCGTTTTGGAGAATTTTTATAAATTAAGCGAACCGAGCGGTCAAGGCTTCATTATTTCTTCGGACGGCTGGATTATCACCGGTTTGGAATTGGAGAAAGTTTATGCCGATTATGTTGTTATTACCGCGGATAAAAAAATATACGCCATTACTCGCGCCCAGAGCGATAATTTAACCGGCTTTAATTTTATTCAAGTGGCGGCCAAAGACCTGCCGGTCAGGAAATTCGCGGAAAATCAAGAGGTAAAACGGGGCAGTTCGGCCGTGAACGTCAATTGGCTCGGCGCCAGCTGGATTTCTTCGGTTAGAGGTTTTTCCGGGAAAAGCGGCCTGGTTAAATCCAGCGACAGCGCTTCAAAAAAATTGGTTTTAAACGAAAAATTGCCGGCCGAATTCTCCAGCGCCATGGTTTTTAATTTGGCCGGTGACGCCCTGGGCCTGGTTGACTCTAGCGGCGAAGTTGAGCCGATGAGCCGTTTTAAAGGAGTTATTAAAAATTTGTTCCAGGGAAAAATCGCTCAGCGCGCTAGCCTAGGGGTTAATTACCTTGATTTATCGCAATTAGTCGCCGTCAGTGAACAAAATAATCTTGGGCAGAAAGGCGCGCTTGTTTATCAGGGCCAAAAGGGCGTGGCGTTT
>MNZH01000082.1 GCA_001873515.1 Parcubacteria group bacterium CG2_30_45_37
CGGGGCGGGAATGACAAAGAAGAAAGCCTGCAATGACAAATTTATGAATAAAAAAGTTGCCGTTATAATTAGTCCCAACTATAAAGATTATGCCAGGAAATATCTGGCCGAGTGTGTTGCTAGTATTAGAAAGCAGGATTACGCCGGTGAGATGAAAATTTTTATTACCGATAATGAAAGCACTAATGAAAGTTATGAATATTTAAAAAGCGTACTTCCGGAAGCGGAAATTATCAGGAATAAAAATAATGACGGCTTTGCCAAGGGCAGTAACGACGCCATGAAGTTAGCCTTGGAGCAAGGGTATGACTATATTGTTTTATTTAACATGGACACGGTGGCGGAGCCGGATTGCGTAAGATTGATGGCCGCGGCCGCTGATAATAATGAAAGAGTCGGCGCGGTGCAGGCCAGGCTGATGCTTTACAATAAAAAAGAAATTATAAACAGCTTGGGCAATGTCACGCATATTTTCGGCTTTGGCTATGCCTATGGCTATGGCGAAAAATATAATAAAGAATTTTCAATTAAAGATATTTGCTATCCATCAGGGGCCGCGGTTTTATTTAAGCGCGAGGCGTTGGAGAAAGTCGGCCTGTTTGATGAAGAATTTTGGATGTATAATGAAGACCAGGATTTAGGCTGGCGGCTATGGCTTAACGGCTGGCGCTGCGTTTTAGCGCCGCCGGCGGTGGCCTACCACAAATATCAATTTGTCCGCAGTATCAAGCAGTATTACTGGATGGACCGCAACCGCATCATGGCAATTTTAAAAAATTATCATTTATTTACTTTAATTTTAATTTCTCCGGCTTTTATTGTCATGGAGGCCGGATTATTGTTTTTTGCCGCGCGCCAAGGCTGGTTTAAAGAAAAAATGAACGTTTATAAATATTTTTTTAACCGGAAAAATTGGCGCTATATTTTAACAGTCAGAAAGCAAGCGCAAGGCCTGCGCCAAATTGGCGACCGGCAGATCATCAAGATGTTTTCCGGCAAAATTTGGTACCAAGAAATTGATAGTAAACAATTAAAAATCTCCAATGTGATATTTAACGCCTGTTGGCAAATCGTGAAAGTTTTGATTAGATGGTAAGAGATAAAATTTTATGGATATCAGCATAATTATCGTCAACTACAAATCTAAAGATTTAACCCTAAACTGTATCCGTTCCATTAAAGCCGCCGATTGGCCCGGTTTGGATTATGAAATAATCGTGGTGGATAATTATTCGGCCGATTTATCCGGGGAAGATTTAAAGCAATTCGGCGAAATTCAATATTTGCTGAACGGGCAGAACCAGGGCTTGGGCGCGGCCAATAATAAAGGCATCCGAGCGGCTCAAGGCAAATATATCGTGATTATGAATCCGGACACTTTAGCGGAGCCGGGCGTATTTTTTAAGCTCTATGATTACCTGGAAAAAAATCCGGAAGCCGGGGCGGCCGGCCCCAAACAGCTTAATCCGGACGGCAGCCCGCAAGCTTCTTGTTTTCGCTGGCCCAAGCTCTTAACTCCGCTTTACCGCCGCACGCCTTTAGGCCGGACTAAATGGGGCCGAACCGATTTAGACAGATTTTTATACAAGGATTATAATAAAGACAGCGTCCGTGAAGTGGATTGGTTGTTGGGTTCGTTTTTATTCTGCCGGGCCCAGGCCTTAAGGCAGGTCGGTATGTTTGACGAAAGATTTTTTCTTTATTTTGAAGACACTGATTTATGCAAGAGATTCCGGCAAAGCGGCTGGCAAGTGGTTTATTATCCGGCCGCGGTTATCACCCATAATCACCTTCGGCAAAGCGCTAAAACGGCTTGGTATAAATTTTTTACCAGCATCGCCGCTTGGCACCATCTGGCGTCATGGTTAAGATATTTAATTAAATGGAGACTAACTTAAAATTATGGCAGAAAAAATAAAAAAAGCCATCGTGGCCGTGGCCGGTTCCGGCACCAGGCTTTTGCCTGCCACCAAAGCCATGCCTAAGGAAATGCTGCCGATCGTGGATAAGCCGATTGTCCAGTTGGTAGTTGAGGAATTGGTGGCGGCCGGCATTGAAGACATAATTTTAGTGACCAAATGGGACAAAAAGCCGCTGGAAGACCATTTTGACCATAATTGGGCCTTGATTAATGAATTAAAAAAAGCCGGCAAAGAAAAACTTTTGGAAGAAACCAAAAAAATTTCCGAGCTGGCCAATTTTATTTATATCCGGCAAAAGGGGCCGTACGGCAACGGCACGCCGGTCCTGTCCGCCGCCAGCCTGGTTAAAGACGAGCCGTTTATGTTCGTCTGGGGCGACGATTTGGTCAAAGCCAGAACGCCGTTCGCCAAGCAGATGGTTGACGATTACAATAAGACCGGCCGTCTGATGATCGGCGTTCAGGAGGTGCCGCTTAACCAGGTTCATCGCTACGGCATCGTTAAATTGAAAAAGGGCACGATGAGGATTGAAGACATAGTGGAAAAGCCTAGTGTTAAAAGTACGCCGTCGCGGTTGGCGGATTTCGGCCGCATGATTTTAAACCAGGAGATCGTGGATATTTTAAAGAAATTGCCCTTGGGCAAGGATAACGAGCTTTGGGTGGTTGACGCTATCAAAAAATATATCAAGCGGGGCGGAGAATTTTACGCCAAAAAAATAACGGGCGGCGAATGGCTGACCACGGGCGACCCGCTTAATTACATGAAAACCATGCTGAAATACGCGTTTGACCGGCCGGATATCGGCCAGGAAATCAGGAAATTCACCAGAGAATTATTGAAGCGGGCGAGATAATTATGTTATAATATCGGTATAAAGATTATTCTTATGAAATACGATTTCATCACCATCGGCGGCGCCACCGAAGACATTACTTTTTATACCTCCGAGGGCGTGCTGATTAGCAATAAAAAAGATTTAACCAGGCAGAAATTACTGGCTTTTGAATACGACGCCAAAATCAAGATTGACAAATCATTTTCCGGCTTCGGCGGCGGTGCGGCCAACGCGGCCGTGGCTTGTTCGCGGCTGGGCTTTAAATCAGCCTGCCTTTGCGCCGTGGGCGATGATTTAAGAGGCGAAGATATTTTGGATAATTTTAAAAAACAAGGCGTGGCCACGGCGCTGGCGCAAAAAATAACAGGCGCGGAGACCGGCTTTTCTTTTCTTTTGGTCGGGCCAGCTAACGAGCATATCTGTTTTTCCAACCGCGCGGCCAATAATGAATTACGAATTACCAACCATGAATTAAGAATTATAAAAAATGCCGGCTGGATATATTTAACGTCGCTGTCTGGCAACTGGCAGGCGGCTTTGGCGAAAATATTTTCGGTTCATGGCCCGAAAATCGCTTGGAATCCTGGCCACCGGCAAATTATCAGGGGCGTGAAAGCTTTGGGCAGATATTTTAAAAAGACTGGCTGTCTGATAGTTAATAAAGACGAAGCCATTGAGCTGGCGCTGTCTTTTAAAAAAAACAGAACAGGCTTAAATCAAATAAAAAATTTATTAGTCGCCTTAGCGTCTTTGGGGCCGAGAATTGTGGTAATCACCAATGGCCGGCATGGCGCTGACGCCATCGGAGAAAATAAAATTTATCATCAGCCGATTGTCAAAGAAAAAAAGCGCCTTGACACCACCGGCGTGGGCGACGCTTTCGGCTCCTCATTCGTGGCCGGCCTGGAGCTTTACCATAACGACATTAAGCGGGCCTTGTTCTTGGCCGCTAAAAATTCAGCCGCGGAAATCAGCCGGCAAGGCGCGCAGCAAGGGCTGTTAAGGAAGCAAGAAATTTAATATATGAGAATTCCCATAGAAATTTCCGTCAGGCATGTTCATTTAGCCAAGTCGGATTTGGAAAAATTATTCGGGCCGGGCTTTAAACTGACTAAATTGAAAGACTTGTCCCAGCCCGGCCAGTTTGCGGCCAAAGAGACCGTAAAACTGGTCGGTCCGGCGGGCCAGCTGGAAAAAGTCAGGGTTTTGGGTCCAGGCCGCCGGGAAACGCAGGTGGAAGTCAGCGAAACCGACGCCAAACAATTAGGCCTTAATCCGCCGGTCAGGGAGTCCGGCGACCTGGCCGGCAGCGCGGGTATCAAAATCATCGGTCCTAAGGGCGTGGTTAATCTGCCGCAAGGCGTGATTTTGGCTTTAAGGCATATTCACCTTGACCCGGCAACGGCCGCCGCGCTTAGACTGAAAGACGGGGACCGGGTAAAAGTTGATATCAGCGGCGCGCGCGACCTTTTATTTGAGAACGTTTTAGTCAGGGTCAGCTCGGATTATAAATCAGCCATGCACCTTGATACGGACGAAGCCAACGCCGCCGGCATCGATAAGCATAACCATTTTGGCGAAATAATCATCTAAATTCTATGCCCGAACTGCCGGAAGTGGAAACCATCGTCCGCGATTTAAACAGCCAGCTGAAAAATAAAAAAATCATCGCGATTGAATCGCGGGATAAAAAAGTTTTCGGCTTAGCGGCGCGGCCAAGCCGGCGGGCGCTTAATAAACCGATTAAGGCGGTCCGGCGGCGCGGCAAAATGATTATCATTGATTTGGGCGTGAATTATTTGCTCTTTCATCTGAAAATGACCGGCCAGTTGGTTTTTAAAAGTAAAAGCGCGATTATCGCCGGCGGCCATCCGCTGGTCGGCCAGGGCGGGAAACTGCCCAATAAATTTACCAGAGTTATTTTTAAATTCAATCAGGGCGGCAAGCTGTATTTTAACGACTTGAGAAGGTTCGGCTGGGTCAGGCTGGTTGATAAAAAAGGCTACAGTGCGCTAACCGCTCATTTGGGCGTGGAGCCGCTAAGCCGCGGCTTCAGCCCGGAGTTTTTTAAAAAATTTTTGTCGCGCAAGCCAAATACTACCGTCAAGCAGGCTTTATTGGACCAGCGGTATCTGGCCGGCATCGGCAATATCTACGCGGACGAATCATTATTCGCCGCCCGGCTTAAACCTTTCCGCCGGGTTAAGACTTTAAAGCCGGCGGAGATTAACCGGCTGCGGCTGGCCATTACCAGAATTTTAAAATCCGCCATTAAGCGCCGCGGCACCTCGTTTAGCGATTATGTTGACGCCGGCGGCGAAACCGGAAATTTCGTAAAATACCTGAAAGTCTACGGCCGCGCCGGGGAGAAATGCAAAAGTTGCGGCGGGTCGGTGAAAAAAATTAAATTGGGCGGCCGGGGCACGCATTGGTGCTCGAGTTGCCAAAAATAATTTTAAAAATATGAGAACCAGCAAACTATTTTTAATTTTGGCGGTTTTAATGATAACTTCGCTATCTTTTTGGTATTTTAAAGATTTTTCCGCCACCAAGGCGGAAGAAATTTCCACCGACGCCATCGCCATCCGGGTGATGCCCAACAGCGAGCATTTCTCGCCTTTACGCTGGTATCGGGCCAATGTCAAAAATCAAGGCACCCCCCAAAATTTAACCGTGGATGGCTATGAGGCGGTGCGCGACGGGCGCACGGTTTACGTCAACGCCGCCAATCTTGCCGGCGGCGCTTTTTTCACTAACATTTACCTGATGTCCTATAGCCAGGAAGCCCAAAAAGCGACCGAGGATATTTTCGGCCAGCTTTTGGACCATTGGAAATTTAACATTAATCTAAGCCGAGGCGATAAAACTAACGCTCGTATTGACACTAAACGTTTAGCCGATTTATCCGAGATGAATCTGGCGCTGACTAATTATAAAAATCAGCATAACGGCCAAGTTCCGGCTTTAGAGAGCGGTTCTTATGTGGCCGGCAAATCAATTTCCAAATGGCCTAGCTGGCAGGCGACTTTGGGCGCCCAGCTGGGCATTAATTTGCCGTTTGACCCGACTAACCAATTGGCCGATTGCCCGGGCTACGCCGATAAAGCGACCTGCTGGGACCAGAACAATAAAACCTTCTATTTTAATTTCAGCGACAACAAATCGGACGCCAAAGCAATCGCCAACTCAGCGGTCTATTGGTATGCCGACGGCGCCTTTCACGTTAATCTAAAAACGGATTATTAAGTTTTTTAAAACAAAAACCGCTCCGGCGCTTTGGTTGGGGCGGTTTTAAAATAGCCGAATTTTAAAAAATATAATAAGACAACAAGCTGATTAAAATGCCGAGGATTGAGCCGGCGATAATCTCCGACGGCGTATGGCCGATTTTTTCAACCAGCAACGGGTAGTTTTTCATTAAGCCGATTTGGTCATTTTTTAAATCTTTAACCAGAGCGTTTAAAATTTCGCCATGCTGGCCGATATGGCTTCTTAAGCCAAGCGCGTCGCGGATGACCAAGATTGTGAAAACCGCGCTCACCGCGAACAGGGGAGAATTAAATCCTTGAGTCAAGCCCACAATGGTGGACAAAGAGACGGTGGTGGCGGCATGGCTTGAAGGCATGCCGGAATAAGCGGCCAGCGACCGCCAGCTTAATTTTAGCCGGTTTGATTTGATGAATAATTTGCTGATCTGGGAAACGATTGAGGCGATTAAGGGAACGAGTAAAATTTGCGTCATAGGCTAGATGGAAATCAGTTTGTTAATTTTGAGAAAATAGTAATAGTAGAGGTAAATTAGCAGATAAAACAAAATTAAAGAAGCCAAGGTCACGAGGAAATTGTTCAGTGCCTGGTAATTAGGCTGTACAAAAAATTTGTTCACTTGACTTAATGAGTAGCCGCTGTTTGACAGGCTGATTTTTTCGTTGGCGGAAAGCGGTTGCCCTTGGTTAATAACCGCGTGAGTTAATAAATCTTCAGCTTTAAGTGAAGTCAGTTCGGCTGGAGTCAGGTTAAGGTTGTTGTTGAGATAATTGAATCCGGTGTTGGCCGCCAGCGGCTGGACCGAAGCGCTGGCCGGAGCGCCGAAAACTTGCACCACTAAAGTGGTAGCTTGCCCCTGGAATTCTCCGGCCAGCGCGGCGATGCCGATTTCTTGGTAATAAGGGCTTAAGAGATTTTTTTTATGCAAAGGCGAATTGTTCCAAGCTTGGATGATGCCTTCGCCGGTGTTAAAATCAATGGCTAAATTTTCTCCCACGTAAGAATAGTTGTAGCCGGCGTCGCGGACCCAGGAGGAAAACCGCCGGTCGCCGAGCGTATGGCTGAAGGCTTGCGCCGCCAGGATGGCCTGGCCCTTGTCCTCAGCCGCTTGGACCAGCAACTGGTTGGCGGTGAGCGGGGTTAGGCCCTGGGCGGTTCTTTCGCGGTTGGTTAAATCTATTAAATTTTCCGGCGTGATACTCGTCAGATAAGCGATTTGCGGCAATAAAAAAATCCCTACGAGTACGCTTAATAGAAATAACTTTATCTTGGCTTTAGTTAGCCTATAATATTGTTTTGGCGGGCAGTCATAAACGAAGCTTAGCCGCCCGTTTAAATTTTGCACCATTTTTATTTTTATCTTTATTTTTGCTTTTTGTCAAATTTTTTGACTATATTGTAATTATAGCATAGAATAAGGAAAAAAGCAATATGACTTTAATTGATAACTTAATAGCTGGCGGTTATCTTAGAACGCCGCAAATCATTGACGCTTTCAGAAAAATAAAACGCCGCGATTTTGTTTTGCCGGCTGATTTTGAGAAAGCGGAAATTAATGAACCATTAAGTATCGGTTATGGCCAGACCATCTCGCAGCCGGCTACCGTGGCTTTTATGTTGGAAAAATTGCAACCGCGGGCCGGCGAAAAAATTTTGGATATCGGCAGCGGTTCGGGTTGGACCGCTGCTTTGCTGGCATCGCTCGTCGCGCCATCAGGAAAAGTTTACGGCCTAGAAAGGATTGGCGAGCTAGTCGAATTCGCGCGCGGCAATTTGGCTAAGTATGATTTTTTTAAGAAAGGTATTGTGAAAATTTTCTGCGCTGACGGCTACAATGGTTTGCCTGAATTTAGCCCGTTTGATAAAATATTAGTATCGGCCGCGGCCGAAGAAATTCCGGAAGAGTTATTAGAGCAATTGAAGATTGGCGGACGCTTGGTCATGCCGCTTGGCCGGAGATTTGAAACGCAGTCGATTATAGTAGTTGATAAAACATCGGAGGGAAAATTTAAACAAAAAGAATTTCCCGGATTTATTTTTGTGCCGCTGATTAAAGATAATTAAGCTTTATTAATATGAAGAAGAAAAAAATTACCGTGGCCGTGAGCGGCTACTTTAATCCCATGCATGTCGGGCATCTTGAGATGATGGAAAAGGCGAAAAAATTGGGCGACCGCCTGGTGGTGATTGTCAATAATGATTATCAAGTAAAATTAAAAGGCCGGGTGCCTTTTTTAAACCAAAAGGACAGAATGAAAATAGTTTCGGCCATCAAATGGGTGGATAAAGTTTTTTTGTCGATTGACCGGGATTCGTCAGTCTCTAAATCGCTGGCCAAGGTTAAGCCTGATATTTTTGCCCAGGGCGGCGATAGAAAGCATGGCAATATACCGACCTCGGAAACCGATATTTGCCGCAAGCTAAATATAAGAAGGGTTGACGGTCTGGGGAAAAAAATCAGGTCCAGTTCAGTTTTAATCGCTCAAGCGGTCAAGAAAAAGGTTTACCCCGTTAAATACGCTTCGCGTCCCAATCTTAAGATTGGGATTTAACGGGGCGAGAAAAATAATTTATGATCAAAAAGACTATAATTATCGCGCTGATAGTTTTGGCGGCCGGCTTTTTATTTTGGAATAATTTGAATTCCCCGGTTGACCAAAACGGCCAGGAGCAAATTTTTGTAGTTAGCCAAGGCGAAACCGTAAGCCAGATCGCCGAAAATTTGCGGACAAATAATTTGATCAGCTCGGTAGTTTATTTTAAATATGAAGTTTGGCGTTCCCGACTTAACCTCAAGGCCGGCGAATATGCCATCGGCCCGAAATTAAGCGCGCGCGAGATTATAAAAATTCTAAGCCAGGGCCAAGCCTTAAGCCGCGAGAAAACCATCAGGATTATTGAGGGCTGGAATTTAAATGACATTAATAATTATTTAAATAAAAATAAAATCGTGGCCATGGACAGCTTCTTGAGCTTAGCCAACCGGCCGGTTAGCCAGGAGTGGCGCTCCTCTTACGGCTTGCCCGATAACGCCGACTTAGAAGGTTTTTTATTTCCCGACACTTATCGGATAGACAAAGAGGCCACGGCGGCTGATATTATAAAAAAAATGCTCGACAATTTTCAAAAGAAACTGACGCCGGCCATGGCAGAGGAAATCAAGCGGCAAAACAAATCAGTTTATGAAATCATTACCATGGCGTCGCTAATTGAAAAAGAAGTTAGAACCCCGGAAGACATGAAAATAGTTTCCGGAATTTTTTGGCAGAGAATTGAAAATCGCCAAGGCCTAGAGTCCTGCGCTACCTTGGCTTATATCCTGGGGGTTAACAAGCCGCAATATAGCGTCGCTGACACTAAAATTGATTCGCCTTACAATACTTATAAACACCGCGGCCTGCCGCCTTCCCCGATCGCCAATCCGGGCCTGAACGCCATTACGGCCGCGATTTATCCTAAAGAGACCGATTATAATTATTTTTTAAGCGACCCGGCGACCGGCCAGACGATTTTCAGTAGAACCTTAGGCGAGCATAATTTAAACAAGGCTAAGTACTTAAAATAATAAATTAAAAAATTCAAAGAAAGGGGGACTGGCGGATGAATCAGGCGATTCAAGGCGCGCCCGTTGAATGTTGCCCGGCAATGTATGGCGATTACTGGCAAGATTATTACATGCTGGGCATCTGGATGGGAGATGTGGTGAGGATTGGCGGTTTTAAATATCTGACGCTCGGAATTTCCGAGCAGGCGATAGCTTGGGGAGAGGAAATATCGCCGATAGAATTCCTGGGCCTAGATTTAGGAGAAATCGCCATTTTTCACCGGAGTCATTTAACTGGTCAAATTGAGGTAATCGGTCATTTGAGCCTCAAGGAGATGATAGCAAAAATAAAAGAAATAAAGACAAATACGCAAAAGCCTTCCGGCCAAATGCCTCCGGACTGGATAGCGGGGACGAAACTTTGTTAAGTATAGCGACCATAATCCGGGCTTGCCGCGTTATCGCGAGCAAGCCCTATTTTTTTCTTGACAATTTACCGGAGTATGTTATTATTAAATTAATTAACCCTGTTAAATCCGGTTTACCGGGGCGAAGCAATTTAACAGGGTAAAATAGTCGCAGACAGCAGGGGCGCAGGTTCGGCGCTTAAATTCCTGCCGAGACAAAGCTAATTTTAGCTATCTGGGGGTCTGCGATTAATCGCGGATTTTTTGTTACTTTAAAAACTTTTTTAAAAAAAGTTTTTAATATTTTCAAAAAATATAATGTATTAAGTAAAAATTTAATATCGGGCAAAGCCC
>MNZH01000009.1 GCA_001873515.1 Parcubacteria group bacterium CG2_30_45_37
ATGAATTTTAAATAATTCGTGAGATTGCTTCGTCGCTGACGCTCCTCGCAATGACAGCTATAATTTTATGTTTGATGATTTGGATAAGCAAACCGCGCAAAACGCAACCCCCCCAACCCCCCTTGTCAGGGGGGAGGCAGGAGGGCCAGCCGAAGACATGTTCGCCGAAGTTGACCCGTCTCGCCAAGGCTTAGCCGGGGCGGGCAAAACCGGTAAGCCGGAAGTCTTTCAACCTAGGCCGGCCAACACGCCGTCCTATGCCACGGTGATTCCGGAAGAGCAGACCTGGAAAAATAGAAAGGGGCTGATTTTCGGCTCGCTGGCCGTGGTTTTAGTTGTCGCCATTAGCGGTTATTTTGGCTTAAAGTTTTTTGCCGGCGATAAGACCGCGCCGGTTAGCCCGCCGGTTCAGACCGAAACCGAAAAGACCAGCCTGGAGACGGTAACGCCGGAGCCGCCGGACGAAACTGCCGTCGTGCCGGAGCGACTGGATAGCGATCAAGACGGCTTGACTGATGAAGAAGAGGCCGCTTTGGGCACCAATGCCAACAATATTGATTCGGACCAGGATGGCTTGACTGACCGCGAAGAAGTCAAAGTCTACCAGACTGACCCGCTAAATTCCGACACCGACGGCGATGGTTACAAGGATGGCGAAGAAATCGCCGGCGATTATAATCCCAAAGGCCAGGGCAAGCTTTTAGAAATAAATCCATAGAACAAGAAAACAAGAGAAAATTTATGAATATTTTTGATTTTTTTAGAAAAAAATCCACGGCCGAGGCCAGGCCGGAGTTAGCGGTTTCTGGGCCGGTAACGGAGAAGCAGATTACCATTGATAATGTCTCCATTCATGCCATGCCGGAGCGGTTTCGCAACCAGGCAGACAAAATGAACAGCGCCAAAATCGTCGGCCTGACCATTATCGCTGGCGGCGTGGCGTTTTTAATTATCATTTCCGCCGCGCTTTATTATTTTTTATTCCGGCCGCCGAGCGCGACCGAGACGGCTGAAGTAACCGAACCAACTTTAACTGAACAGCTAGAGCAAGTTGAAGCAGGGACCGCGCCGGAAAGCGTTGCCCCGGCAACCACTACCCCCGAATTAGCCACCCTGCCGACTGATGAAAGTTTGGCCACTACCACCGCCACCACCACTCCTGAAGCCGTGTCCGAAGCAGTCGCCGCCGACCTAATACCAGCCGCGGATAGCGACAGCGACGGCTTGACCGACAAGGAAGAAGGTCTTTTGGGCACAAACTCCTTGATTCCGGATTCGGACGGCGATGGTTATGCCGACGGAGCCGAGCTGTTAAACCTATATGACCCGGCCAGTCGGGGCAAATTAACGGACAATCCGACGATTGTCTCTTATGAGAATAAAACCTTTAGTTATAATGTGCTTTACCCCCAGTCATGGCAAGAGAGCACTAATGGCGGCGATGATTCGGTGATGTTTAAATCAGCCGACAATCAATTTATCCAAATCGTGGTTCAGCCCAACGCCGCCAGGCAAACGCTTGACCAATGGTATGTGGAGCAGCTGGTCGTTAGCGCGGTCAAGGAAACCGACCGGGTGAGCGGCGATAGCTGGCAAGGCCTGAAAAGCCGGGACGGCTTGACTTTGTATCTGATGGATGATAAGAAAAATTATATTTTCAGCCTGACCTATAATCCGGGGGAAAGTAGTCTCCTAGAGTACCCTAATATTTATCAGCTGCTGATTAAATCTTTTACCTTAAAATGAGATGGTGGAGATTAATAATAAGGCAAATTGCGGGCTAGCTTTAAAGTTGGTGAAGTCGGCGGCGGAAAAATTCGCTAGCGTTTATAAGGTTAGTGGCCGGGAATTATCCGTGGCTTTTGTCAGCGGCGCGGAAATGAAAAAACTGAACCGGCTTTACCGCGGCCTGGATAAGACTACCGATGTTTTAGCGTTCGCCCTATTAAATAATGCTAAGGGCAATTTAACAGGGCAAGCCGGCGAAGGCGATTTATTGGGCGAGTTGGTGCTGGATTATGCTCAGATCAAGCGGCAAGCCAAGTCGTACGGCCATAGCGCTAGAGAGGAACTGGTTTTCGTTTTGGTCCACGGACTCTTGCATTTAGTTGGTTATGACGATAAAACTGAAGCCGGCCGGCTGAAGATGATGAAATTGGGGGAAGAGTTTATTAAAAATAATTTATGATAAGAGTGGGTAGATTATTCAAAAGTTTCGGCTATGCCGTCAAGGGGTTGGTGAAAACTTTTCGCGAAGAGCAAAATTTACAGATTCAGACCTTAGCCAGCTTAGTGGTTTTAAGCTTGGGCGTTTATTTTGAAATTGAGGCGGGAGAGTGGCTGGTTTTGATTTTGGTGATTTGCTTGGTGCTGGTGGCGGAAATCGCCAATAGCGCGGTGGAGCGCATTACCGACGTTTTAAAACCCAGAATTAACAGTTATGTCAAAGAAATTAAAGATATCATGGCGGCCGCGGTGCTTTTATCCTCTTTGGCCGCGATTATAGTCGGCGCGATAATTTTTTGGCCGCACCTGTATAAATTATTTGGACAGCTTTAAAAATTTTTAGTATAATAATCATATTATGAAAGATAACATTATCGCCGGACTGGACATCGGTTCAACCGCCATTAGATTAGTGGTCGGGCAGAAATCCTTGAGAGATTCCGGGGAACAATTGCAGATTTTGGGCGCGGTCACCGTGCCGGCCGAAGGCATTAACCGCGGCGTGGTCAATTCGATTGAAGACGCCACTTCGGCGATTTCGGCCTGCCTGGAAAAAGCCGAGAGATTGATCGGCGTGCCGGTTACCAACGTCTGGGTGGGCATCAACGGCCCGAATTTAAAGTGCGAAAAAAGCCATGGCGTGGTGGCCGTCGGGCGAAGCGACAATGAAATCACCGAAGACGACGTCAATCGGGCGATTGAAGCGGCCCAGGCTTTGTCCGTGCCGCCTAATTATGAAATTCTGCACGTCATTCCGGTGAAATTTACCGTGGACAATCAGGAAGGCATTAAAGACCCGATCGGCATGACCGGCGTCAGGCTGGAAGTGGAAACTTTAATTATTCAGGGATTAAGTAGCCAGATAAAAAATTTAACCAAAGCCATTTACCGCACCAGCTTGGAAATTGAGGATTTGGTGTTGTCGCCTTTGGCCGCGAGTGAGGTGGTAATCGGGCCCAAACAAAAGGAATTGGGCGCGGCTTTAATCAATATCGGTTCCGCCACCACCTCTTTGGCCGTGTTTGAGGAAGGCGAATTGTTGCACGCCGCGGTCATCCCGATCGGCTCGGAACATATCACCTCCGACGTGGCCATCGGGCTAAGGTGCCCGATTAATTTGGCCGAGCGCATAAAATTGGAATATGGTTCGGCCAGAAGCGATAAATACGGCAAAAAGGACGAGGTGGACGTTTCGGAGCTGGCTAAGGAAGAAAACGTTTTGGAGGAAAGTATGACAGTTTCCCGAAAATACGTGGCCGAAATCATTGAAGCGCGGGTAGAAGAAATTTTTGAAAAAATTGACAATGAACTGAAAAAAATCGACCGCAGTGGGATG
Source organism: Parcubacteria group bacterium CG2_30_45_37 (assembly GCA_001873515.1). Lineage (GTDB taxonomy): Bacteria > Patescibacteriota > Patescibacteriia > Patescibacteriales > GWC2-42-12 > CG2-30-45-37. Next base: position 3,563 of record MNZH01000009.1, read on the forward strand.
CTCCCGGCCGGAGTATTTTTAATCGGCGGCGGCGCCAAGTTGGCTGATATCGTGGCGGCGGCTAAAAACAAATTGCGCCTGCCCGCCTGTTTGGGCGTAAATAAAAATGTGCCTTTGGTCATTGATAAAGTCAATGACGTAAATTATCTGACCGCTCTGGGGTTAGTGGCTTGGGGCAACCAATTAACCAAAGGCGCCAAAGGCTCAAGACTGAGCTGGCCGGGAAGCGGCGCGGCCGGCAAGACTCTGGAGAAAATCAAGCAATGGTTCAGCTCGCTGATTCCTTAAAGCGGGGTGTATAAAAGTTTTATACAGCTCATAATTTTGACCCGGATTTTCGGCTCTTGATAAATTTTTAATAATAGGCTAAAATAAAAATAGCTTAATTTCTAATCTCTTTTTTATAAATATGGCGGAAGTAAAACCCATAGTGGAAACCTTTGCCAAAATAAAAGTCATCGGCGTCGGCGGGTCGGGCGGCAGCGCGGTTAATCGCATGATTGATTGCGGCATCCGCGGCGTGGAATTCATCGCGGTCAATACCGATGTCCAGGCCCTGCACTACAATAAGGCTTCAAAAAAGGTTCATATCGGTAAAACCATTACCCGCGGTTTGGGCGCGGGCATGGATCCGGAACTGGGCAAACGTTCGGCCGAAGAGGCGCAGAACGATATTCGCGACATGTTAAAAGACGCGGACATGGTTTTCGTGACTTGCGGCTTAGGCGGCGGTACCGGCACGGGCGCTTCGCCCATCATCGCCGAAATCGCCCGCGACCTGGGCGCTTTGACCGTGGCCGTGGTGACCAAGCCGTTTTCTTTCGAAGGCGCGCAGAGAAAAAATATCGCCGAGCGCGGCTTATCCGAATTGGCCGATAAAGTTGATACCATTATTACCATTCCCAACGATAAATTATTGCAAGTCATCGATAAAAAAACTTCGCTACTCGACGCCTTTATGGTGGTGGACGAAGTTTTGCGCCAAGGCGTGCAAGGAATTTCCGAACTGATTACCGCGCCCGGCTTAATAAACGTTGATTTTGCCGACGTTAAAGCCGTTATGGCCAACGCTGGCTCGGCTTTGATGGGTATCGGCCAGGCCTCGGGCGAAAATAAAGCCATTGAAGCGGCTAAAGCCGCCATCAGCTCGCCCTTATTGGAACTTTCCATTGAAGGCGCGCGCGGCATTCTTTTCACCATCGTGGGCGGGCCCAATTTAAGCATGCATGAAGTTAATGAAGCGGCCAAAGTGGTGACTAGTTCGGCCGATGAAGACGCTAAGATTATTTTCGGCGCCGTGATTGATGAAAGATATAAAGATGAAATTAAAATAACCGTGATAGCGACTGGCTTTGACGGCCGGCGCGTGGGCGTTTCCGAGGCGATTTCTTCGGAACGAGCCTATACGCCCAATCCCTATATCAGCGCGGAAGAGGAAAAAGATAAAAAGGACCTGTTAAAAAAGAAAAGCAAAATTTCGCCTTTAAAGCAGGCCCAGGCCGAACCAGCGCAAAAGAAAGGTCTAGAAGAGGCCGAAGACGACGAACTTGGCATTCCGGCGTTTATCCGCAAAAAAATGATGTAGTCCTTCGCTTGTCATTCCGGCCTCCGAGCCGGAATCCATTTCCTTATATATTAAGCACCCCGGCAGGGGTGTTTTTATTTTCCCAAAGTTGAAATATTGGCTTAAGAATGGTAAAGTTGAATTATAAATTATGAATGGACAAGATAGGAAAAATATAAAAACGGGATTGCGTGTCGCTATCATACAAAAGCATCATCAGGGCACGGGCGAGCTGACCCAGGGCATCGTAGCCGATATTTTAACCAATTCAGTCAATCATCCGCGCGGCATTAAGGTGCGCCTCCAAAGCGGGGAAGTGGGCAGGGTGCAGGTGATATATAGATGAAGACCTCACCCCAACCCTCTCCTTGGCAAGGAGAGGGAGACATATCCACATATCCACAGGCCAAAACGGAAAAGCTGGAAAGAAAAATAAAAAATGTCTTAATAATTTTTTAAAAATATTCTAAAATTAGCCAAAGCGGGTAAAGCTTGACTATACTATATCTAGTGGTATAATTAAATTAGCTACTACAAGATATGGTTAATTGCCCCAGGTGGCCGCTAAAGCACTTTTAACTGAACCCCGTGCCAATAGGTGCTTTTTTTGTTGGTTAAATCCCCCTAACCCCCTTTGTTAAAGGGGGCGGCAATAAATATGCGTTGTCCCGTCTGCTATTATGAAGATTCAAAAGTAATCGACTCGCGCGTGGCCTCCGACGGCTTGTCCATCAGGCGGCGGCGCGAATGTTTGAAGTGCGGCTTCAGGTTCTCCACCTATGAAGAAGTGGAAATATTGGACTTAATCGTGGTCAAGCGCGACGGCCGTAAAGAAACCTACACGCGCGAAAAAATCGTTAAAGGGCTAAGGCGGGCGCTGGAAAAACGGCCCATCACCGAGGACAGCTTTAAAAAGCTGATTAACTCGATTGAGCGCGACTTGCAAATTTTAAGGAAAAATGAGGTAACTTCTGACCAGATCGGGCAAATTGTCATGAAAAATCTGAAGCGCGTTGACCAAGTGGCCTATATCCGCTTCGCCTCGGTCTATGAATCATTCAAAGACGCGCATGAATTTAGAAGAGAGTTGAATAAATTATTAAAAAGTAAGGGAACTGGATCCCGGGTCAAGCCCGGGATGACAAAGAAGTAATATGGAAAATAATTTGACGCAAATTTTAAAACGTTCCGGCGAAATCGCGCCGTTTGATAAGGAAAAGATTGTTAACGCGATTTACGGGGCCACCGAAGCCGTGGGCAAGGCTGACATGTATTTGGCGCAGAAGTTCGCTGACCAGGTGGTGGTGCTGTTAAACGAGAAATTTCATTCAAGAAGCATTCCGGCCGTGGAAGAAGTCCAGGACCTGGTGGAAGAAATTTTAATCAAGAACCGCCAGATTAAAACCGCCAAAGCTTATATTCTTTACCGCGACCAGCGCGCCAGATTGCGCGAGATGAAGTCCATGATTGATTCGGACGAGTTGATGGCCGGCTATTTAAACCAAAGCGACTGGCGGGTCAGGGAAAACTCCAACATGAGCTATAGCCTGCAGGGCCTAAATAACCATCTGGCTTCGGCCATCTCCTCTAATTATTGGCTTAACCAAGTCTATTCGCAAAATATCAGGGAAGCTCACAAAGGCGGGGATTTGCATTTGCACGATTTGCAGCTTTTGGCCGCTTATTGCGCCGGCTGGGATTTGCGCGAGTTGTTAATCCGCGGCTTCGGCGGCGTGGCCGGCAAAGTTGAGGCCAAGCCGGCCAAGCATCTGCGCACCGCCCTGGGGCAAATCATTAATTTTTTCTACACTTTGCAGGGCGAGGTGGCCGGCGCCGAAGCTTTCGCCAATTTTGACACTTACCTAGCGCCGTTCGTGCGCCACGATAATTTAAGCTATAAGGACGTTAAGCAGGCTTTGCAGGAATTTTTATTTAACATCAACGTGCCGACCCGGGTGGGCTTTCAGACGCCCTTTACCAACATCACCATGGATTTAACGCCCGGCCCGACCACGGGCGAGGAAAACGTGATTATCGGCGGCAAAGTCATGCCGGAAAAATATAAAGATTTTCCGGCGGAAATGGACATGATTAATCTGGCTTTCGCCGAGTTGATGATGGAGGGCGACGCCAAGGGCCGAGTCTTCACTTTTCCCATCCCGACTTACAATATCACCCGCGACTTTAACTGGGAGTCGCCGGTGGCCACTAAAATTTTTGAGATGACGGCCAAATACGGCATTCCTTATTTTTCCAATTTTGTTAATAGCGACATGAATCCGGAAGACGCGCGTTCAATGTGCTGCCGCCTGCGGCTGGATAACCGAGAATTAAGAAAGCGCGGCGGCGGACTGTTCGCGGCCAACCCGCTAACCGGTTCTATCGGCGTGGTTACCATTAATCTGCCGCGGCTGGGCTATCTTTCCAAAAGCAAAGAGGAGTTTTACGAGCGGTTGGACAATTTAATGCAAGTGGCTTCGGAAAGCCTGGAGATTAAGCGCGGCCTCCTGGAAGATTTGACGGACAAAGGACTTTATCCTTACGCCAAATATTATTTAAATAACATTAAAGAGCGCTTCGGCGGCTACTGGAAAAACCATTTTTCCACCATTGGCATTATCGGCATGAATGAGGCTTTATTAAATTTCGCGCCCCTAAGAAAAAGCCTGACCACGCCAGAAGGCCGGGAATTCGCTTTGCAGATATTGGATCACCTGAGGAATAAAGTTTTGGATTATCAGGGCAAGACCAATCATTTATACAATTTGGAAGCCACGCCGGCCGAAGGCGTGACCAGACGCCTGTCGCGGATTGA